>JAYWEN010000058.1:0-2099 GCA_043779245.1 Elusimicrobiota bacterium
TGAAAGTAGAACTACGATTGTACTGCCCCATTCTGCGAAATAAACTCGATATCCTGGCCCAACATCAAATCTCAACTCCTTTACCCCACCACCAACAAATACAAAGTCTCCAAAAAGTCCTAAACGGATTCGAAGAAGTCGCTTTTGCCAAGTCTCAAGAAAAGCAGGATCTTTTAGGGAGTCCCTCCATTCCGTGAAAGGACAGTAGCCGTGATTGTTCTCGTAATAAAAAACTTTTCTGATTATGGGTTCCACGCGTCATTCTTTTATTGTGTGTTATAAACGACAAGTTGTCAAGGGTGTATCTATAGCACTTAGAGAGTAAATAGAAGGTTTTTATTCATTTTATTTGCAGGTTGTTATTGTTGGAGTTGACCGTATCACAATCGAAGAAAATTTAATGACAGGCTATAGTGCCCGCCAGCGCCGCCATGAGCCTCAGTTCTTTGTCCGTCATTGGGAATGCCTTACGATTATGGAATGTCATTGGAAGTAATGAGAAAAACAATCAAAGATTTGTTTCTTCAAAAAGTATCTGGCCAGCGACGGGCGCTGTGGAGAATGGCTAAGAGTTCGATGGCGTTGTTCTTTATCCGGTAGGGCCCTATGAAAGGTGTTCGAACGATGACAAGTTCTCGGGTCCCTTCTACGCGTCCATGACGTCCAATTTCTGGATGTTGGCCTAAGCCAGGAGCGCTTTTTCAATTCAGTCAATGACAGAGAGGGTGGCAGAAGAATTTCGTTCAACGATGTAATCATAAGCGTGGCTGAGGTCGGCTAGGGCTACCTGAGTCCAGACAATTTTCACATACGCCACTTGGCAAGGGCATTCTTTCTAATTATAAGGTCTAGGGGTCTTTATTTAGATTTGGATTGTAAGACCACGTGCTCCCGCAGGATCAGGTCCCGAAAGTCTTGGCTGGTAGTGGCCCATTCGATGAGGTCGACTTTGAAAGGGAGTCTGGATTCGCTCAACGCATAATTGAGCTCGGCGCGGGGTTGGTCATGCGTTGCGTTTTTGAAGTTCCTTCAGGAGGTGTTCAGCGTCCTTTGCAAAGTCAGGGATGACTTAGAGAACCTCATCGGCCGTATTCAAATAGCCTAGGCTTTTTCCTAAATGATCCATGGATTTTTCGAATGGCGAGAGTTAAAGTTTCATGTGAAAAGAATCGTAGCTTTTTCGCTGCCACCAACGCTATGAGAGGGCATTTTTTGTTTAATAGCGTTTCAGAAAAAGGAGTCTTGCTATGGCCGCCAGTTTAAGTCCTAAAGAACTTGTTGAAGCGCTTTACACCGCCATCAAAGATAAGAATTTCGACGCGATTCGCGAGGTGTGCGATCCGGAAATTGATTGGATCCAAACGAAAGGATTTCCGGGCGGCGGGCGTCGGCACGGAGTGGAAGAGGTTATTTCAAAAGTAGTGCAAGGGTTGGGCCGCGAATGGGAAGTGTTCGTGTTTCATCCCAGCGAAGTGATCGCGGCTGGTGAAACAGTGGTTGTTTTGGGCCAGTACCGGGGCCGACACAGGTCGACGGGAAACAAACTGGAAGCGGCGGGAGCGCACGTCTTTAACATCAAAGACCGTAAGATCGCGCGCTTTCGGCAGTATGCCGACACCTTCGAAATCGTCAAAGCGATGAAGCCCCTGGAAGACGAAGACTCGCCAGAGTAGTTACTAGGCTTTGCCGGCGGCGGCTTTATTGGCTGGTTTCTTAACGGTTGAAGCCGCGAAGTGATCGAAGATTTCCTTGATGTGGTCTCCGACTTTGACCTTCGGAAAGACTTTCTCAATAATCCCGTGCTCATTGATGATCACTGTCGTTCGCTCGGCGCCCATATACGTTTTGCCGTACATGGATTTTTCCTTCCAGACACCGTAGGCCTTCATCATTTTCTTATCAGGGTCGCTCAATAGGGAAAACGACAGACCATATTTCGCCTTGAACTTTTGATGGGATTCCACAGAATCCCCGCTGACGCCTAGAATCGTGATGCCTCGTGTCTTAAATTCGGCGCGCTTGTCTCGGAAGTTGCAGGCTTCGGTTGTGCATCCTGGAGTGTCATCTTTCGGATAGAAGTAGAGAACGACATGTTCACC
>JAYWEN010000059.1:0-1826 GCA_043779245.1 Elusimicrobiota bacterium
GTTGGTAGCAGGCAAAAATTGGGTTGGCGCGGACTCGCTTCAAATGGCATTACTGATCAATGCCATGAATGGGTTGAAAGCCTTTAACAGCACAAAGGAGGATCATGGAAACCAGTATCCCAATTCCGAATCAGGAGTTGGCTTCTTGGATCCATTGAGCGGAATACTCCTATGGATCGGTCTGCTGGCCGCGATCCTGCGCTTCAGACGTGACCGAACCCGTGTCGATCTCTTGGTGGTATCCGTCGGTTTTTTGACGATTTGGCTGACACTGAGTTTTTTAATTACAAAGGCGCCAGATTATTCTCGCATGCTCGTGAGTCTGCCGTTTGTCATTTACCTGGTGGTTATAGCCATGGACGATCTTTCAGGCTTGTGCCACCGATACATTCCGGCTCCGTGGCTTCACTGGCCAACGGTATTGCCAGCCACCCTAGGGGCGGTGATTATCAGTTTGAATCTCACCGCCTATGCCCAGGTTCTTTCTCGTTCCGAGATGAATGGTGTTGGCAAACTTTTTGGCGATACCATTCGGTATGTGTCGACAAGACAATTTTCTCATCCGTACCATTTTTACTTTGTTCGTAGTCTGAGAGATCCATTCTTCAGTTGGGCCGATAACGCGTCCTGGCTGCGCTGGATGGCGGGGCCTCATCAAGAAGTTCGGGAAATAGCTCCCGATCGCTTTCCCTGGGAGCCAAGGCACACTCCCTTTACAGTTTTTATGAATTACAATCTTTGGATGCAGACCCGAGAGATGCTTACCGCGCAGTATCATCGTGTCCAGGTCTATAACATGAACCTCTCTGGCAGCCGTTTGGCGATCGAATGTTCTTAAGACGAGCGCTATTTATACGCCTGTCTCTTCTCGGAGTGGCTCTCTGCGCCGTCAGGAGTGCGCGTGCCGAAGTGCCCGTTCATCATCTCACCGTCCTTTCGAAGGTCTACGACATCACCAAAAAATATAAATCCATGGAAGGCCCGGCGAGTTCGCAGACCGTTTTGCTACTTGAAAATGAACCTCCACAGCTCGTCTGGATCGTGGGGTTTAAGACAGAGATCGTTGGATCCGATGGCCAAAGCGAAAGCTCTCCGGAATTTATGTGCCACATTAATCTTGATGCCAACATGTCGCAGCATAAAGCCCTGTTCGGATGGGTAAAGAACACGAGCCCTAGACTCTTTACGTTATCCCAAGCGCAATTTGATGTGAAATTCCCGAAAGGGTTTGGCATGCCGGTGATGTCCAATGAAGCGTTCAGTCTGGCAACGCAGGTGCTCAATCACAATATCGAAAATCCAAACGTCCAAGTGCGGCATAAGGTAACGGTCGATTTTGTCCGTGATCGGGATTTAGTTCAGTCCCTTAAACCCCTTTTTGCAACCAATGCGTTTGGCATGCGCCTCCTGCAGGGCGACGATGGTCATTTCGGCAGGAGTCCCACCTCAGACGTCACGAAGTTTGGCCCGAGTTGTCTCCCCGGCGTGCACGCCACGTCGGCCGGACAAACCTCGCTTTTCCCCGATGCCTTTGGTCGTAAATTCTCGGGACATTGGGTGGTCAAGCCCGGTCGTGAAGTGAGCCACACCAATGTGACGAAGCTCATGAACATTCCTTTTGATACGACAGTGCATTACATCAACATCCATCTGCATCCTTTTGCCGAATGGCTTGAGCTCAAGGACTTAACGACGGACAAAACCGTCTTCAAAAGCCATGTCCGCGGTCCGAAGCACGGAATTGGTCTCGCCTATATCGAATCCTTTTCGAGCGAATCGGGCGTGACGCTTTATAAAGATCACGAATATGATCTCATCAGCTCTTA
>JAYWEN010000060.1:0-1749 GCA_043779245.1 Elusimicrobiota bacterium
CGTTTCGAGTTCAAATCGAAAAGTGCTGCTATCGCATTAAACAGGTTGTAATTTCAGCGCGTTATTGAAAACGGCGGGAGCGTTAACCGGACAGTAGTGAGGCGGGATACAACTTGCTGTTTGGTTCCCATCCGTTTAGCCAGTTCCCCCTGAGTGATCCCCATGCGTTCTCGAATCTTGGCGATCATGATGGCCAAGCGAACGGGCAGGTCTGATTCCTGATAGGCTTTGGCAAAAACGGGGTTTTTGAGATCCTCTTTGAGGCGCTCTTTAAATAGTCTCTTTTTCAACGTGTGCTCCTTTTCTTCGCCAGCTGTCACTTTTCCTTTGTTTTAGGCATTGCCGATAACGGGTGTAGGTATTGCCGATAAAATGCCGATAATTTGTAGGCGCGGGCGCGGTTAGAGGCATTGGCTAGAATGAGCCAGCCCTCGTCTACCCACTTCGACAGGAGGACTCTTGTCATACGGTCTGAGAGTCCGAGGGCTTCGCGAACGGCAGCGTTGGTGATCCGATCTGTTTTGAGAAACAACGGCAAAATGGCTTTGGCGCGGCGATCGAGCTTTCGCAAGGGTTCTGGTGCTTGGGAAATGCGTTCCTTGGCATATCGCAACGTCTCTTCTTTGGCGGATTCAAAGACGGACGCCAAGGTTTTTGTGAAATAGGATATCCATCGAGTTAAATCGGCTTGCGCGCGCCCTTGATAGTAATTGTGATGGGGATGTACGACCAGCGAACGGTAATAGCCTTCCAAATCCCGGGCGTGATATTCTTCCAACGACAAATAGCCATTCAGGCCGTAGCCTCCTCGGTGCAGCAGAAACGTGGCCAAAAGACGAGCGGTGCGTCCGTTTCCATCGTAGTAGGGATGGATCGTCACGAATTGATAATGCGCGAGACCGGCGATCAGAGGGACGGGGACGCCTTCTTTTTCGGCTCGCCCGACCCATTCGGTCAACGCGCGCATCAGCGCTGGAACATCTTTGTTTTCAGGAGGCAAATACACGATTCGACCAGACACGGAATCGCGGATGACGTTCTGTCCGGTTCGATAGGCAGTGGGTTTGGCGCGAAGGCCTTTTTCGACCATGGAATGAATCTGGCGGATCAAAGCCTCGCTGAAAGGGCGCTTTTCGGCGGCCCATTCTTCAACGCGAATGAGGGCGTTCCAGTAATTCCGGACTTCTCGAACATCGCGCTCACGACCATGAAATTGGGTTTTGCGACTTGAGATCACTTTCTCGGCCTGGTCTAACGTAAGACGGTTCCCTTCGATCGCGGTGGAGTAATGGGAAGAACGAATGCGGGCGCGGCGGCGCAGCTCTACTTCGGCGGCTATTGGCAAGGGTGTATGATCGACGACGGTCTTTGCGGCCTCGATGGCCATCAACTCTCGTCCGATGGCAGGTGTCAAGTGATAGCGCGGCTTCCAGATAAGCTTATCCACGACGGAATTATAGCCCCACGTTAACGGTTAAACAATGAAAAGATGAGTTCCCCCAACTTTCCCCCAATTCAGGGTCATTTTTAATCCTAATGGTTCCAAATGTGAAGGGGGGTTTTCCGACGAGAACCTGCTAAATCCTATTGGGCGGGAACCACATGTCAAGGAAGTACTCTACCAACTGAGCTAACCGAGCGAAAAATGTTAAGACGGGTAGGATTCTAACTTATCGACTGACAAGGTTCAAATTCTCACGGCTCAAGTCTTCGCGGAAGGCCGAAGTTCCTCAGTTTCCCCACGCCGAC
>JAYWEN010000061.1:0-5094 GCA_043779245.1 Elusimicrobiota bacterium
GTTAATGTACGCTGCGTTCTTGGCGATTTCGAAAATCTTGCGCACGCGGCTTGAACCGACACCGACGAACACCTCGATAAATTCACTTCCAGCAATCGAATAGAAAGGAACGCCCGCTTCGTGGGCCATGGCTTTAGCGAGATACGTTTTGCCGCATCCCGGAGGTCCCACCATGAGGAGGCCTTTCACTACTTTGCCGCCAATGCGCCGCACTTTGGCCCGGTCTTTAATGAGCGAAACAACTTCCATCGATTCGCGCTTAGCTTCGGCGAGCCCGATCACATCTTTGAAGGTGATCTTTACGTTCTCACCTTTAACTTTCTTGCTTCCACCGCTTAAAGCCGACATTCCACCGCCGCCACCCTTGAACATAATCTGCATCCAGAAATAGGCGCCCGTCAGGCCCCAGAAAATCATCTTCAAGGTCTCGAGCGGAAGCATGGCGATCTGCTGTTGAGCAAAAAACGAATCCATGAACGAAAGTCCGATAACGGAGAGCACGGACAGAACCGCGCAGGCGAAGATAACAATGAACCAAAATTGATTCTGCAGATATAAAATTTTTACGCGTTTCCAAAACATAGGGGCTCCTTATTCTCTCAACTTTTAATCTTCGGCAATTTAATCCAAAAGGTGCTGCCTTGATCTTCGCCGCGGCTTTCGACACCGATTTCTCCGCCATGCGCTTGGACCATCTCTCGGGCGAGCGCGAGCGCGATTCTCAAGCCGTCCTGAGAACCGGGGGGCTGATCGCCGCCCTTTAGAACTCCAAAAATTTCTTTTAACTTATCGGCGCTAAAACCCTGGCCGCCGTGGGAGATTCGCAGTTCTACAAAGTCGCCGTTAGCGATAGCGTTGACCATCACGCGACTGCCTCGGGCCGCATATTTCAAAGAGCTGCGCAAAAGATTGGAGATGACCTGGACCATTCGCGGCATATCGACTTGAATAGCGGGCAATTCCGAACTCAGCACAATTTCGACCGGAACTTCTTTCATTTCTGAGACCAATTTCACTCGGAGGTTCGCCTTGTCTAAAATGTCTTCAAATCGCACCGTTCGCAAATCAAGGTTCAGCCGACCGGCATCAATGTTGGCGAGATCCAACAAATCGCCGATTAAACCGTTCAAATGGTCAGCCTCTTGAATCGTAATTTCCACCATCTTTTTCTGATTCTCGCTCAGGCGCCCTTTGACACCCGATCTCAGCAGTTCTGAATATCCACGGATACTCGACAAAGGAGTCTTCAGATCGTGAGAAAGAACCGTGAGCATTCTCGACTTGAGCGTATCCAGGCGGGCCATCGCTTCGTTCGCCTTCTTTAAATCTTCGATCAGCTGTTTGTTCTCCAGCACGAGCTTTTGTTTTTCAAGAGCGCGTTCGATCGTACGCTTCAGCTGGGAAGGGTCAACCGGTTTAATAAGGTAGTCATACACCGCTTCTTGGATCGCCTTCACGGCCATCTCAAGCGACGCGTGCCCCGTCATTAGTACAACCAGTGAAAAATCATTGCGTTCCCGCACTTTGCGAGCGAGCTCTAAGCCCGTTGAATCAGGAAGTTGGAAATCGACGATCACGACATTAAAGTTGTGTTGATCCAAGAGCGCGATGGCTTGAGCCCCGGTTGAGGCGGTCGTGATCTCGTAGCCAGCCTCCTCCAAAATGTCTTTCGCCGTGTCTAAGATGTTGGCGTCATCATCGACGAGTAGCACCGCCGGCTTGCCGTTATTAAGTTTGATCGCTAATTCGTTCACGCTAGACATGAGGTCCCCTCACCAGAAGATGGATATGAAATGACGTGCCTTCCGCCACTTTTGATTGAACGTCGATCGTTCCTTGGTGCCTGTCAATAATCTTTTTCACCACGGCCAGACCAAGCCCAGTACCGCGACTTTTGGTCGTAAAAAATGGAGCGAAAATTTTATTCAAATGTTCCTGCGGGATCCCGCAGCCTGAATCGCCAATGATAATCTCCACTTTGTCTTCATGGGACTTTGTACCTACGGTAAGCGTACCCCCTGAAGACATGGCCTGACAAGCGTTTTCCATCAGATTCACAAGCACTTGCCGGATCTCGTCCTCATCCAAAGGGACCTCTAAATCGCCCAAATTAAGGCTTTTATTAAGAGTGATTGAGGGCCCCATCTGAATCCTGTCTAAAGCCTGGCTTACGAGCTCGTCTACTTTGTGCGCCGCCAAATTCAGGGCCCGACTACGAGAGAAGTCCAAAACGTCTCTAATTATCATATTGGATTTAACTATCTCGCTTTCGATAATATGGAGATGTTTCTCGATTTTGGACTCTAGACCTACATCACCCGCTGCGGCCGACAGCTTGGTTTTAAGGAAGTACACCGAGTTGTTCATGACCGCCAAGGGGTTGCGGAGCTCGTGACCCACCACGGAGGCCATCTGGCCCAGCGCCGCCAATTTCTCTTGGGCGATCAGTTGGTCTTGGGCTTCTTTGAGATCCTTTGTCCTTGTCTGGACGCGCTTTTCTAATTCGGAGTTCCATTTCTGCAACTCTTTCTGCGCCGAAACCAGCTTGAGCGTTTTGTCTTTTAACGAATTAGCCATCCAAATAAACTTTTCGGTGAGCGATCCAAACTCATCATTTGAAGTTGGCACGTCCGGTACATTGAAATTACCTTCCCCGACTTGCTCCATGGCTTTTTGCAAGGTTTGAACGCGAGCCACGATCATATGACTGATGAAGACTCCCAAGAGAATGGTGACTAAGATCACGGCGACCAACACTTTAAAAATTTCGTTACGCATTTGCTTGGAAGCCGCGTAGGCTTCTTCCGTAGGCTGTTGGACAAACACGCGCCAATTCAAGTTTTGAACGGTGACGTAAGTGGCCAGGAATCTATTTTTACTTTGCTCAAGCTCCAACGCACCACTTTGATGATCCTCAGGCGTGAGCGCCGCGGCATGGACTTCCGGAGGATCGGTGCTGAGCAATACGTGCACATCCGGATGCGCGACGAGTAATTTCTGGCCGACATCGACGATGTAAGCGTAACCTTTTTGATCAATCACCAAATCTTTAATCAAAGAACTCAAATCGATGAGGTTCATAACGCCAATCAGCACCCCAATCGGACGGCCTGGGATGCGTTCAACCGGAACTCCGAGTGTCATCTGGGGATAGCCTTCGGGGGAACGCGACACAGGACCAATATATTCTCCGAGGGACTTCACAAGCTTCAACGCCTGAAGTTCCTCTTGATGCACGTCCACCGCTGACGTCCTGCCCATCCGGTTCACGCTCGAAATCTCGCGACCATTTAAATCGATGACGGCCATACGCATAAACATCGGGTAGGCATTCATGACGTTGCTTAAAATATCCGACTGCCGGCGTGGGTTCATCGTCAGAAAGTCACTCGACTTATGCACGATCTGAAGCGCATTCTTTTTGTCCTCCATGTAACTCGTGACGCTAGAGGCCACCTTCTGAGCAATGCCGAGCTTGACGCCGATAATTTGCTTTTGGATGTACATGTCGCCCACGCGAATGAGCTGATATCCGGCAATAAGAAGCGGAACAATCGAAAAGGAGAGAAAAAGAATCAAGAGTTTATAAAGCAGCTTGCCCCGTCGGATCTCTTGCACGACGAGATCCTGGTCAGAGACGGCCTTTTGCACCGTGAGCGTTCGATTCATTGAAATAGCCGTGGCCATATTAATTGGTGATCGACATCTCGACTTTGCTACCACTGTCACCGGCAATGGTCTTTCCGCCGGCCGAAATGACGCGCTTCTTGTCGACATGATATTCGTCAATCAAAATAGTTCGGACGACATCAGCCCGCTTTTGAGCCAGGGCCGCGGCATCCGGTTCAGACGTCATCGCAAAACCTGTGATGCGTACTTTTTGCAGAGGATACACTTCGAGAGTTTTTCCAATGCGCTCTAAGGACGCTTTGACCGTGGGCTTCAAATCGCTTTGATTGGGTTCAAACTGAATCACTTGCTTCCAAATAGCATTTATAGAGTCACCGTCCGTACTCGGCGCTTCGGCCGCGGCGGGCGCTGCACTCGCAGGCGGAGTCGACACGGCTTTTGAACCGACCAGAGAATCGGAATCATCGACGGCGGCCGGAGCATTAGCCGCACTCGCCGCCGTCGCCACAGGAGCCGGCGCAGCAGATTGATTGGCGGGAGCTGTCGACTTGGGTGGCGACTTTTTCACGACCTTCTTTGGAGCGTGGTGTTTGGTCTTAGGCTTCGGTTTATCAACCAAGACCGACTCGGTCCTCGTCGTCCGCTCCACTTGCAAAATTTCTTCCTGCGTCTTGATAGTGCCGTCGGCGTTAGTAGCCGTTAGCCTCGCCACATAGCCGCCGGCTAGAACAAAATTTCCGCTCTTTTGGTCATGGCCATCCCAACTCAAACGTTTGAGTAAGTTGCCTTTTCCCTCGAGCTGATAGATGGGTTGAGATCCTTTTGCATCCGCTGAAACAATCGTAAAATTCCAAGTTCTCAACCCTGCATGCGTAAGCGCGGCCAGATCTAAATTGACCCATTCCCCTTCTTCAGGATTGAAGACCTTGCGATTCGGAACGATCGAATCTTCCAGCCATTGAGAAAGGGCGCGTGTCGAATTCATTGAGGGCATGGCATCCAGCATCGCCGACTGACTACCAATCGTTTCGATCACCACACGAGAGGGTCCGGTCGAAAGCGAGACGTCTTCAGGGGCACTGGGTGCCGAGACGCTGGCGCGACCTTTTCCACCATCGGTTGATTTCAAAAGATCGGCGCTCACAAAGCGCTGCGCAGGCAGGTGCTTTTCTTCGACAAAGAAATTAAAGAGTTCTGAGTAGCGATGCAAAAAGAGCGACCCATTCGTGGACGGTTCCTGGAGTTCTTCGGGATAGCAGTGGATGATAACAGGTTGCTGGCCGTAGGTTTTGAGCCAGGCGGAGACGCGGTCTAACGCGGGAATCCCTTGTTCCTTAAGACCTCCCGACTTATCGGGGAAGAGAAGCGCGGCATCGAGCCACACTTGATTGACGTTCCCTTTCACTTCGATCGAAACTCCTGTGATAGCCTTTAGATCCATGGTCAGGCGATTGCGAAGCTGAA
>JAYWEN010000062.1:0-2124 GCA_043779245.1 Elusimicrobiota bacterium
AAAGGATGTGGGTTTTGGCGAATCGGGGGCCTGCATAGCGACTTGAAGCAACCGATGCTTAGGAGTGATCTGTGAACGGATTTTGGCGTGTGGCGCTAAGATACTTTGGTCGCAGCGTGACGGGCAAATATCGCCACAGAAACCACGAAGGCAATCGTGGCTATCAGACCGATCACCGCAGACCAACGAAGCAACGGTCGTTTTGAGTGCTGCCAAACAAATACACTAGATGCGATGGGCGCGATAAAAAGAAATGGGAATGTCTGATTCGAATGACACCAAATGAAAATGGCAAATCCGATCAGCAAGCTAAATAGAATAAGAACCGACCAAAGCGTACGATCACGAGTGCTGATGTCCGTCCGCCCTCTGATTTCCCAGACAGTCAACGCGGGGAAGCAAAACAGGTACCAGAATATAACGGCGAGCCACAAGCCGGTGCCGATGTTTTCAGCATAGTGCGGCTCAGGATTTATTGGCGTTATCTCATTGGCCGAGTGAATCATTCATGTCCTCCCAGTCTCTGACGAACATTTCGCGTTTGCGGACCTCCGCATGTGCGTTTGGATGAGCGATCAGGCCGCGCATAAGGTTTTGATACCTCCATTTACCCGACATTCGTAAACTTCCTGCGGCGTCTGGTAATCCAACGACTGCATTAATCATTTGTCTAACCTAATCTCACTTGGCCATCTGCGCCATACGCGATGAAGAGCATTCTGCGACACATTAAGCAGCCTTTAGCGCACTTCCAAGAATAAGTTTCCCCTCAAGCTTTGCTCCAAATACCGCAAGGATTCTTTGCACACGGTCGACTGAGATCGCATGATATTCATCATTTTCGTCCTCTGAGATAACGGGCTGAGTTACTCCTAACTTTTCAGCGAGTTCTGCTTGAGTCATCCCGCTGGCAATTCTGAGTCCAATCAGAACACGACCAATACCTTCCAAATTCTCGATTGGATCAAAGATGCCACGTTTGGCATTCTCATACCATTCCAGATCACCTTTCATGTCGTAAATCTGGCTTCGAAAAGGAGATAGCGCACGCTTTATCTCGTCTTTTGACATTCCTTCTTTGGCTAAGCTCGCAGCCTGTGCGAGAAATCCTTTTTCGCTATTCTTTATTATTCCTCTTGTCCGACGATATTCTGCTTCCGTTGTGATTAGCATAGTCGTCTCCTTTAATCTTTGATGAGTTTGAGGATCCCTTTGGGAGCCTCCATGTTTCTCATACGCCTAAATCCGTCGAGAACAGTGACAAGAGATCCGTCGTCCATCATCATTCCGATATTCGGACGGTCTGGGAAGTACGGATGGATATCGACTCGATAGCTACACCACATCGGCAATTTCATCGACGTAAATCCCGCCACTGTGCGTCTCGCGCTGTCGTCCCAGGTCCACACTTTCTTGGGAGCCGCTTGATTGAGTTTCTCCGCAAGCGCCCCAGAACTCCACTCTGTAAAATCGCATTCGAAGCAGGCATCGATGTCTCGTGGATGACCGATACCAGTGACAAACGATCCATCGACATACACCGTTTCAATTCCGTTTCCCCAGAGTTGCCTTACGACTATTTCAAGGTTGCCGAGGAGCTCGAGCCGCCATTTCGAATTCCAGTTCAAGGGCTTCACGGCCGGTCCATGTATGAGTAAAGAATTTCTGATATCCGCGAAGGTGACGTCAAAATCCTGTGGCAACGCTCTGTAGAAATTGAAGGATTCAGGTAGCATTTGTCTCTCCATAAGTTTATAAGTTATAGCCTATAATTACAAGCCCTGCACCGTCTCAGGACTAAACTTGCCAATGGCCCAGTTTTCGGGGGTGCCGCTGCCTCTGGCAGGCCTTGCGCGAATAGGTCTTATGCTTATAGGCAGTCTGGGGTTGGGGACGGAAGCGGCGCTGGCATTGGCGGCAACGGCGGGGTCGTATTCGCATGAAAGCCCTCCTCCGTTGAGTCTAGAGTGCCGGCTCTGAAGTGGCTATGGGAACCTATTAAGGAAGAATCAAAGTGGAATGTTCGTGTATAGGAAAAATAAAGCGTGTTCATGGGGAGATTCTACAAAGGATTTTTAGCCACGACATCGTTAGCCGGTCTGCCTACCTTCGGCACGATCGGTT
>JAYWEN010000063.1:0-2237 GCA_043779245.1 Elusimicrobiota bacterium
GGGACTGATCACGTGATAGAAATTCCGGTGGACTATCAAATGCGAATTATTCCGGCTGCACTCGATGAGCTCATTACCCGCTTAACCGCAGAGGGAAAAATTATCATGGCGGTCGTTGCGACGGTCGGGACGACGGAAACCGGCAATATCGATCCCATCGAAGAGATATACAGAATGTGTCATAAAGATGAGAGGCACATATGGCTTCATGTCGATGCGGCATTTGCGGCCCCGTTCACCCTTTCTAGGCGGCATCCTGATGTCCAAAAAGCGGCGGCTCAAATGCATTGGGCCGATTCGATTACGTTCGATGGGCATAAGATGCTCATGATGCCGTACAGCTCGGGGTCGATTCTGGTCAAAGATCGCAATAACCTGAGCCGACTCCCTGATGAATCGACTATGCTGGAAGTGGAAAGTAATCTCGAGGGGCGAGTGTTGCCTCACCAGCACCGTTCCGGAAGGCGTTTTGATGCGCTAGCCATATGGGCGACGTTCCGTTGGATGGGATTTGATGCGTACGCCGAGCTGCTAGATTATCTGCTGGATATGACGGCTTATTTCCATGGGTTGATAAAAGCCTCTCAGGAGTTTGAGCTGTTGAGCTTTCCTGAGATTAATATGTTTACGTTCAGATACGTGCCGGCCCCGCTCCGGCTCCGATTGTCTCAGGCGGTCGAACATCATGACGCCAAAGAAATTCAACGTCTTACCACTACTCTTAACGCGCTCAATCGATATCTTCATATGAGAATTCAGAACAGTGGCGCGGCGTGGCTGTCTTATAGTGGGTTGACCGTCACGCCTTATGCCTATTGGCTCAAGGATCAAAATGAGGTGGTCGGCTTAAGGATTGTGGTGATGAGTCACTCAGTAACTCGCCACTCTCTTCATGCGTTGTATTCACGTCTCTCATCGATGGCGCGAGAAACCGCCCTGCAGCATAGAAAAGAATTGTCTTTGAGTGACATCAATTTCGATACCCTGCCGTCACCAGAAATGCCGATCGATCTTGAGGGGTCTCGATCGGACAGCTTCTTTGAGTATTTTGCTGGTCCGCAAAATGAAGGTGAGCTTCTTCGCGCGGGCTACGATCTTCTCGGCACGATTTCCGATCCGGCTCGCTTGATGCCTGAAATAGAGTTCGACGAGACATTCGGACCCCTCTTGCTTGCCAGACAGCCGACATCTCTGGACGTGGTGTTGGACGGACTAAGCATGCTGAACGCGGCTTGCTCATTGACGCCCAACCAGGCGCATCCTCCATTCATTGCGATTTTGACTGCGTTCCTCATGAGTGCACTCAACCAGAACCAAATAGCCCAGGAAACATCTCCCGTCACGACGCCCGTTGAGCTCTTGGTTGGACGATGGCTCGCCAGGATGATTGGCTATCAACCCTCTCCGACGCTTTTGCAGTCGGAGAAACGGGATGGGTCTGTGTTCGCGCTTCCTGGAGGAATAGCCACGATGGGTCTAGCCTCAGCACTGATGACCGTGCTTTTAGTCGCTCGGAATCGTTGGTTCCATCATCACCTTAAGAAGATCCATGATCTGAGAGACGTCACCGCCATTGGGATATTCGAGGGAGAAAGAACTCTGCAAGCAAGGAATCGTAGATCGGCGGTGATCCTCACATCGGAGTCCCTTTTTGCTGTGACAGCGGCGGCGGCGGACAAAATCGGAATTGGAATTGACCGCATCAGAGTCGTGAAGGAAGAACTAACATCGGGGCAGTTCGGTAATACGAGTGCCGTAGATTTGCGTAATGCAATCCAAACGGCTCAGCTTAGCGGGAACCCTATCATGGCTATCAATGTGAGACTTAGCGAGGCTCCTGATCGTAACGGGCTAAAAATTTTTCGGACCCTTCTGAAGAATGCCGCGGCGGCCAATCAATGGGTCAATATCACTTTGACGGGTCGAGCACGTGCGGCCATTGATGAGGGCAAAAATGGAACGCTAAAATCCTTAATTTCATTGTCCAATTCAGTAGTCCTCGATATCCAGAGTCTTTTTGGAATGCCCCAGGACTTGAGTTACATTGTAATGAGGGACTTTGGGCTGTTGGAGCAATATTTGAAGCAGTCCGCATCTTATGTTTTTAGATATCAGTCTGGAAATGATGACACTCCGATGGCTGTCGATATTGGGACAGGTTCAGTGGAAGGGTCAAAGTCTGCTAAAGCCCTCATTCTTTATTTTTCATTGCTGTGGGCAGGTCGGGCGGGTCTAGC
>JAYWEN010000064.1:0-7205 GCA_043779245.1 Elusimicrobiota bacterium
TGTGGTGGTCTTTGGTCAACCTCTCAACCAGCTCAGATCTCGAACGGGGGGTGCGGGTACCAATCAAGAAATGCTTCAGGCCGTTGGGGGTGTTCTCGGGAGTTACGTCACGAAAGGGCTGAGTCAAACAGGCATTCCGCTTTTGAATGTGGATCTTTTGAACATTCAACCGGCTGATCAGGGTGGAAGTCAACTGACGGTTGGACGATATCTCACTGAAAAGTTATTCGTCAGTTACGGGCAAACGGTTCAGGGAAGCGCCGAGAAAACAATTACGGCGGATTACTTTCTGACAGATAAGTGGACATTAGAAGGCGCTTCTGATTCAGTAGTGGGCAACTATGTCGATCTCCTATTTCGGTATCCGTTGAATAAGCGTAAAGCCTCTTCTGGAAACTCGTCCCCAATTACCAATTCCCCTTTTCGTAAATCATTGGATCAGCGAAACTCTCCGACTAATTTCCGCAATCCGTTCAACTAAAACTAACCACCCTCCTTGGCTGGGTGGTTATCGATGATGCCGCTTCAAACTACCGGCCGCCGCGTTCTTTTTTATTCTGTTCTTTCTCGCGCAAATGCTGTGGCTCGTTGTTAATGTTGAGCCCGTTGTGCTTGGGAATCGGACCTTCCTCTGGAATATAACCTCGAGCGTCACTAAATCCTTCTCCGACTTTCGGATCTTTCTTTTTATCTTGTTTGATTTTTTCTTTGATGTCGTTTTCCATACGGGGTCTCCTTTTAATTCAAATTTTCAGCCAGCGTGCCACCCACGGAAGACATATCACCATAGTTCGACACACGATTCGTAGGATAGTTACGATAAAAATCGTAACCGTCGTCTGTGGAAAGTGTCCAATACCCCATATGAAACGTTCCTTTATATTTTCCCTTATTCTGGGACTCATTGTTATCGCCGCCACCGCGATATTCCGCCTTTTGCATAGTCCCAATGCATGGCATGTATTCCCACTGGTGTTGCTTCCCCTCGGCTGGCATTTTCCGATCCTTCTTGACCTCTTGCAAGCTTTGATCGTCGCGTTAGCCACTTATCTGGTAGTCCGATGGGATTTGATGGGGCCCATGCTAGCGGTCACGGAATGGATGAAGAATTTGCGGACCAACAGAGAGAGTCCGCCCCCTCCTGTCACCCAAAGCTTGCTTGATCCCCTAGCGAAAGAAGTAAGCGAGATGGCGAAGAGTCTAACCGAAGCGCGAGCCGCCGCGGAGGAAGAAGCCCGACTGCGTCAGTCCGGCGAAGCCGTTTGGACTCCCGAACGACTAAAAGAATATGCACGGCAGAAATTATCCGGTCGAGCGCTATTCGTGATATCGAACCGCGAACCCTATCAAACGAATCGTGACGGACGCAACATCGTTTGGTCGACTCCTCCGAGTGGACTTGTGACCGGTCTTGAGCCGATCCTGCGCGTGTGCGGTGGAACCTGGATTGCGCAAGCCACTGGGTCCGGGGACCGCGAGGTCGTCGATTCCTCTGACCGGGTGCGTGTGCCCCCCGAGAACCCCACTTATACTTTGCGTCGCGTCTGGCTCACTCCCGAGGAAGAGAAAGGATTTTATTACGGGTTTTCAAACGAAGGCCTCTGGCCGCTCTGTCATATTGCCCATACGCGCCCTATTTTCCGCGCGGAGGATTGGCAGGCGTATCAAAGTGTGAACGAGCGATTTGCCAAAATTGCGCTCGAGGAAATGGAAGGGGTTCAGGATCCCGTGGTGCTCGTTCAAGATTATCACTTTGCTTTGGTTCCGAAATTCATAAAGGAAAGAAGACCTGACGCTCGGGTGATGCTCTTTTGGCATATCCCATGGCCGAATCCGGAGTCGTTTGGTATCTGTCCCTGGCGTAAAGAATTACTCGCGGGCATGCTCGGAGCGGATCTCCTAGGTTTTCATATTCAATACCACTGCAACAATTTCCTTGACTCTGTCGATCAGATTCTTGAGTCGCGTATTGAATGGGAACATTTCTCCGTGAACCGCCGGGGGCATACGACTCTCGTCAAGCCGTTCCCGATCAGTGTGGCCTTTGCGCCAAGCACGCCTTCCGTTCAGTTTTCCAAAGAGCCTAGAACATCAAAAGAAAATCTATTAAAGGCTCTTGGCGTGAAGGCGCGCTGGATGGGCGTGGGAGTGGACCGCATAGACTATACGAAAGGAATTCAAGAGCGATTTCAGGCGGTCGAGCGATTCTTGGATACGAATCCGTCTTATCTAGGTGAATTCACATTCGTAGAATTGGCGGCGCCCAGCCGAACCTCTATAAAACGATACGATGATCTGAATGGCGAAGTGGAGAACGAGGTCAATCGGATTAATCAACGCCTACAAACCAGCCAATGGAAGCCAATCATTTTTCTGAAAGCCAACCATACGCATGAAGTCATTGAGCCCTATTACCGGGCTGCGGATGTTTGCATGGTGACCTCCCTCCATGATGGGATGAATTTGGTGGCGAAAGAATTCGTGGCCGCGCGGGACGACGAAGATGGGACCTTGATTTTAAGCCGCTTTACAGGCGCTTCGCGTGAACTAACCGATGCGCTGCTTATTAATCCGTATGACATTGATCAAACGGCCAATGCACTGCGTCTTGCGTTCGAAATGCCGCCGGCCGATCGGCAGGCGCGAATGATTCGAATGCGTAAAGTCATCTTGGACCAGAACGTGTATCGTTGGGGGGCTGACATTCTGAATGAACTCTCCAGCATTCGTATGCCTGTCGTCGAACCGGTGGGCATGCCATGAAGGAAGTCTTTAGACATTGGCCAGAACTCAATGCTCGACTTCAACCGATGTCCAAAGTGCTGTGGCTCTTTGACTTTGACGGAACTTTGACTCCTCTCACGAAACATCCCCAAATTTCCGCCATGCCAATGAGGGTTCGCGAGCTCTTGCGTAAACTCGAGTCGCGTTTTCCAGGTCATGTCGGAATTCTTTCGGGCCGACCCTTATTGCAGGTGCGCCACAAAGCCGGGCTGCGAAATCTTTTATACGGAGGGACCCACGGCTTTGAACTGCAAGGGCCAGGTCTGCACTATCATCACGCCGTTTCGAAGGGTTGGACCCAAAAACTACAAGATCTGACGAAGGCATTAAAGAAGCGTAGCGAGTCCATTCCCGGCCTTTGGGTGGAAGAAAAGACGTGGACTCGTTGCATTCACTACCGTGAGACGCGCAAGGCTGATGATTTCAAAGTACGTCAATACCTCCGTAAAACGGCTATCGAGGCAACACGCATCGGATTTCGTATCCAGAAAGGAATTAAAACGCTCGAGTTGTTTGTGCCCGATCGTTGGGACAAAGGGCTTTCGACATTGCGGCTCAAAAAATTTGTTAATGCCAAAATAGTTTTCTATGTCGGAGATGACACGACAGACGAATCCGTTTTCCAGGTGTTGACGCGTTCTGATGTCGGTGTGCGGGTGGGTCGGAAACGATCTTCCGTAGCAGACTATTACCTCCGCAGCCAGCGTCACATGGCAATGTTGCTATCTCGGCTCGCAGAGCAGCTATAGAATCGCTGAGAGGGTCTGAGCGATTTCTTGGTGACCCTTGGCGTCCCAGTGGCCCGTATCGCTCAAGTGGGCGGAATGCAAATTAACACATTGTATCTCCGACTGAACACAGAACTTCTTTTCCTCCGTCGTTATATCAATGAATCCTAAAATAAAACGCGCGTGGTGGCTTTGCACGTAATCTCGAATGGTAAGGAGTAAGGGAAGCGTAGGGTTGGGAACCTGGACCACTGGCCACCGCTGAGCCACTTTTTTCCAGATAAGTTCGGCTGTCCGAACGACCAACGCACTCTTGAATAGACGAGGATAGGCTGCAGGATAGTAAAGCAAGCATTTCGGTACGGGGATTCCTTGCACCCGGAGACTCCCTGCTTCGGATACGAAGTACGGTTTGTAGTACCCGTACCGCTTGTTGGTTTCGTTGTCCTGCCAATCGTTGCTGTTAAAAACAAGAAGGACTGACTTCGGATTTAAGCGGGGTAGTTGCTTTTGCAAGAGCAGAAATTCTTGATCGGTTCCATACCCGCTCACCCCCAGGTTCACGATGGTCGAACGCGGTAGGAGATGACGTAAACGTTCCGTAAAGACCTCCTCCTGTTTCACGTCATAGCCGTAGACGAAGGAATCCCCCACGACTGCAAGAACATTCTTCGCGTCGGGCGGGATCTCCCGGTCGCGGAAACCCATCGTGTTGTGATGAACATGAACATAACGGCACATGCCTTCTAGGGAGGGATTGGGAAACCATCCCAACTCGGAGTCGTAGTGGTAGATCGTATTTCTTTCGGAGTAGAAGGGAGGCAAGGGTCGCGTCAAACGCAAAATGACTTCAGCCATGCCAAGTGAGAGTATCAGGCTCGAAAAACTAACCACCAATCCAAGTTTCCAGGACGTTGAACTAGCGATGAGTTCTCCTCTCTGCGGGAAGGGACGCGAGCTCTTGGAGCACCAGAGGGTCTTTGATTCCTAACTCGATCGCAACTCGATACTGATGACGTGCATCGTTCCATCGACGCGAGTTCGCCGCGAGGCGAGCCAAGGCTAAATGCGTGGGTGCGTAAGTTTGATCTAAGGCTTCGGCGGTACGCAATTGCGCGACGGCTTCATTCAAGTCGCGTTGTTCGGTCATTACAATTCCCATATTGTAATGCGCCAGGGCTGATCGAGGATTGTAGCTCAGGGTGTGTTCCCACACGTGTAGGGCATCGCGATATGTTCCGGATAGCTGATAAGTGGCCATTGCTAGATTGCCGCAGAGCAGTGCCACCACCAAAATTCCGAAAGGCTGGGGAATTGGAACATGCAACACTTTCAGCAAACGCGCAAGAACCCACCCGAACACCGCGAATAGTCCTAGACTTGCGAGATACTGATAATGATCGGCCAGCATTAAATGGGGTGTTGTGTTAATAGACACGACTCCAAAAAAAGGAATAAGACTCGTTAGATAAAATACAAATCCGGCAAAAGGAACTTTCCCCCACCATTTCTGTCCGTAGGCGAGTCCTCCTCCAAAAATGATTACAAAGATCGTAGGAAGCAACGAACTCATGCGCGCTTCCGCTGGATTCCACGGCGGATAAAGGTATAGAAGCGGGTGGGGATACAACAGCTTGCCGATATAAAACCAAACGGCGCGCCCGGCAAAACAACAGTACTGAAAGGTCGAAACCGTAGAATTCAAAGGATGGGCTTTGAGCGTCAGACATCCAACGAAGAGCGCCAAGACAATAAAGGGTGCGAGTTTCCATCCTTCGCGGCAAGTCAGTCGACCTCCGAACCAAGTTCGCAGAAATAAATAGGAAAAAGGAAGTGTCACAACTCCTGGGTGGGTGAAACAGGCAGCTATAAACATGAGAATGGCTACCGCATAACTAGGAGTTACAAGCCTCTCAGGCGCACTTGATTCGAGAAAGAATATAGAAGCAAGAAGACCGAATGAGACCGCCAATAGGCGTGCGGTCTGACCCAGCCATGCAACGGATTCCCCAAGTACGGGGTGAACCGCGAAGAGAAAGACGGCAATCCAAGCGCCGTCGAGTCCTTGTTCTTTAAGAAGCCGGCCAAAGAAGTAGGCATTCATCGCATGAAGAATGAGATTTGTTCCGTGGAGCGATGGCAGATAGACGAGCGCGGTGGCAATAAAGAGGAACACCACTAAGAGAAGATCATCCCGAGTTTCGACTCTCACGCGACGGACTCGTTTCTGGTATGGCTGAAGAAGGCAAGTCCGTACAGGCCCATGGCAAAAATGACAAGGCATTTGAAACCGAAAGTCATCGCGCTGTATTCTAAAAGGCCGCCGCACATGGCGCCAAGAATATTAGAGGACAGAATTGATCCCAGCGCTATTGATCGGCTAATCAGCCGCGAGAAGGCTAGAGATGCAAAGCAGACTGGCCACAAGCAGAGAAGGAGAAACACCATCTTCTCCGCGGCCAGAGGAAGAGACCTCAGAGCTTCTCCTGGTAACAAATAAGAAAGCGATAAAAGAACAAGCACTCCGAGGTAAGACGCTTTCAAAGGAATGTGACTAAATTTCTGGTGTAGTTCATTCGCCAAAAACGCGAGGGCCATGACAGTGGCCACCACCCACGACATCACGATCCATGTATTTCCAAACTGAAGCGCTAAACGGGTCACCGAGCTCGTTTCAAGAAGCATAAATCCTGCCCCAAGAAAAAAGGCGACCCATGAAAAGTTTTTCCGAACCTCGGATACGAGGCCGCTCACGAGAAGACAAGCCGATATTAAAATAACGGTTAATACGATGCCGATCGACTTGGGATACCGACGCACAGGCATATAAAAAAAAGGCCAATCATCGGTCGATAACGACACGGGCGTGGAATCGCGCAAAATCGCCTCCGTCGCCCGAGAGGCTTTATGATCAGATGACGTTTGCCTCATTAGAGCGTCGTCATTACTGATGACGAACAATAACGCTTCGTCATACCCTGTGGAGAACACTTCGGGTGCTTTCCCGTCGAACGCTTTCTGAAGCATGAGGAAAAGCTTTTTAGCGAGCGCATGATTGAGCTGGCAGAAACTCAGACTGATCGCGCCCCCTGGTTTCAGTCGTGCACGGGCTTCCCGAAAGGCTTCGACCGTGTACACGTAGCTGTCCAAACGTACGCTCGACAAACCTGAAAGAAGCGTGTGTGAATCCAAAAGGCCGTACACGATTAGGTCGTAGGACTTCTTGCTGTGGCGAATAAATGCCCGAGCGTCTGCGAGCGTTGCAGAAACGCGCGCTGACTGATAAGGGTGTTCTGGGTGGTAATCTCGGCCGAGTTGTAAGATCACCGGATCGATTTCGACCGCATCCACATGTCTCGCCTCATGACGCAGCGCGGCTGCCACATCGTTTCCGCTTCCGCTCCCCACGATGAGAACCTCCGCGGGAAGTTTTTTGATCGTGTAAGGAAAGTCGTAATGGTGCGTCCACGGGATTAACTCGAGATGGTTCCGTACCGTACTGGGGCGGAGGTCTAAAATCCTTTGGTGATAGGTATTGCTGGCAAGAATTTGAGGCGGATCCCCTGGTGTAAAGAGAACGGAAATTAGTTGATAAGGGGAGTAAAGCTCCAAAGTCCTCAAGGGTGCGGGCTGATTTAAGATCCATGTTAATAGGCCTAAAGAGCCGAGAGTCATGAATGTGGCCGTGGAGTC
>JAYWEN010000065.1:0-2468 GCA_043779245.1 Elusimicrobiota bacterium
TTTGATAAGCCGTTTTATCAGGACAAGACCATCGAGAAGTTAAAATCCAGCTCGGGGGTCGGACTTTATCTGGTGGCGCAATACGCGCGAAGTTTGGGCGGCCGTGTGTCGGCCGAAAGCAGACAAGGCGAAGGCAGCACCTTCCGCGTCGTTTTGCCGGCGCTGCGCAAAGACCCTAAATCCGCGGAGGTCGCCGCATGAACGCTCCCATACCGAACAAAAAAGCATTGATCGTTGAAGATCATCAGGACAATGCCGAGGCGATTGCTGAATTTATTCGCTTCGTTTTTCCAGATTGGACCGTGGCTTGCACTGCTAAAGGGAAGGATGCGCTTGAGCGCATGCTCAAAGATCCCGTGGATGTTTTGATTCTGGATATTGCGCTAGCCGATGAAGTAAATGGGCTCGATGTGATCAGAGGTTTATGGGAAGCCGGCCAGCGTGAGAAGCCTCGTGTGATTATCACGACGGCCATGGGGAACAAGGCCTTTCGTGGACCGCGCGTCGGTCGACCTTGGGTAGAGCAATTAAATGAGCACGAGCGTACGCTTGTTAGCGCCTTCTTTGAAAAGCCTTATGGCTGGCACCGGTTCTTGACCGAGGTGGCCAAAGCCGCCGGCGTCGAAGCCCCCGAGCGCATCAAGCTAATCCCCGACAACGAATAGACCCAACTTCGGAATTTTGTAAACTTACTGCCATGGCAAACGAACTTCTTATTGTTGGCTCCGTAGCACTCGATAGCGTCAAAACCCCGTTCGGCGAAGTCCAAGAAGCCTTGGGCGGATCGGCGACCTATTCCTCTTATTCGGCCAGTTTCTACACCGACGTTCGATTGGTAGGTGTCGTAGGAGAAGATTTTCCTCAGGAACATGTCGGGCTACTCAAGAGCCGTGGCATCCATATGGAAGGACTTCAAGTCGCGAAAGGAAAAACGTTTCGCTGGGCCGGAGCGTATGAATACGATCTGAATGAAGCCCATACCCTTGCCACGCATTTGAATGTGTTTGAAACCTTTAAGCCGCAAATCCCAGCGGCCTACAAAAAAAGTGATTTTGTCTTCCTTGCGAACATCGATCCCGATCTTCAGCTTTCTGTGTTAGATCAAGTGGAAAAGCCAAAGCTCGTGGCCTGCGACACGATGAATTTGTGGATCAAGATTAAACCTGACGTGCTGAAGCAAGTGATTAAGCGCGTGGATTTTCTCTTTATCAATGATGGTGAAGCGCGGCAATTTGCCGAAACCGCCAGTCTCATCAAAGCCGGTCGCATCTTGCAGTCTTGGGGACCGAAATTCGTCATCATCAAGAAGGGAGAGCACGGCTCGCTTCTCTTTGGAAAGAACTCCATTTTCTCCGCCCCTGCGTTTCCTCTGGAAGAAGTCTACGATCCGACGGGCGCCGGTGATACTTTTGCGGGCGGATTCTTCGGCTTTATCGCCAAGAACGGCGGAGATATTTCAGAAGCCACCCTGCGCAAAGCCGTTGTCTACGGCACCGCTATGGCCTCGTTCACCGTCGAGAAATTCAGTCTCGAGCGCCTCAAAACCCTTACCGATTCCCAAATCGCCGAGCGCGTCCGCCTCCTCAAAGAACTCAGCCACTTCGAACACGCCTAAGGTCAACGGCGGCCCGCTAGATGTTCGCCGGGAAGAATAACCTTGTACAGGCGGATGTCGTCTGATGCGGCGATGAGTTCTAAGGGAAGACTTCTTAAAACATAGTTCAAGGATTCAGGATCTGTGGACTCGGGGTAGGCCAGGACATATTTAAAATCGAACGTATGGATGGCTTGGAGGGCTTGGGCTTTTTGGGGGGACTGGGGTTGGATTTTGTTTTCTTCAAGATCGAGTAAGGTGTGGATGAAGGGGTCGGCTTTGTATTGGTTGATGACCTGTCGTGAGATGCGTCCGATGTACCCTCCTAAGATCGAGTGTTGATGCGTCATTTGCGCGCGCAAGTGATCCCATGGGAAAGTGAAGCGATCTCCGATTGAGTTTCCTGTGCCGATGCTGGAGTCTCCGATGTACAGCGGGACTGTGAGGACGGCGCCGGGGGGAAGTTGTTTGAGCTGCTCGTAGATCTCTGGAGCGGGCTCCTGAACTTTAACGGGGATGGCCGGCCAATTTTCGAAAAGAATCAGTCCGAGAACGATGACGCAAAGTGTTCGCAATGACCAGCGCTTTTTATCGGCCAAAGAAATAAGGCTAAAGGCTAAGACAACCGACCAGGCGATGGCACCAACAGCCATCCAGCGCTCGGGGACTCGAACATTCCCAAGGATGGGCAGGAGGCGGAACACAAAGAAGGGAAGGGGACACCAGGAGTTGTGATCGGCGATGCGAAAATGTGTGCCCATGGCCAGAATCGTGGCTCCGATGGCTAGGCTGATCCAACGCTTTACGTGAGGGTTGTCTCTCCAAGTCTTTGACCAAAAGAATATCCCCATCGTGACCCATCCGAGGCTGGCCG
>JAYWEN010000066.1:0-7743 GCA_043779245.1 Elusimicrobiota bacterium
GAAATGAACCCGCCGCGCTTGGCCTACGTGTCCTGCAATCCGGAATCTCTAGCGCGCGATCTTCAGCATCTTGTTCCGCTCTACAAGATTGTGAGCGCCCAGCCCGTCGATCTTTTTCCGCATACCGCGCATGTCGAGACGGTGGTGTTTATGGAACACCGATGAAAATAGCAGCGAAGAGCGCCCATCAACAAGCGAATGGCGAAAAGCTTAAAGCACTCTTTTTATTTTTAGCCGCTGCTTCGCTTTTAGCTATTAGCTCTACGCTCTTGGCTTCCGTAGACACCCCACCGCGTCTTTTCTTCAGCGACGCGAAGCTCAGTTATTTGGTTCCGGAACCGTGGGACGTTCCTGACTCTTTTCCATTCGGTCCTCTCTTGACCAGGAAAACACCGGAAGGTTCGGACGCCTATATTGTCTGCCAAATCTCAAAACCCATCGACCAGAGTCGTCTTTCGGCTGACAGGTCCACCGACACACTCAAGACGTTCGCCACCCAAGACATTCACGCGAGAGCCGCTGATGGCCGGATTCTGGCCTCCTCGGCACGAGCGATGTCGGGACAGAACGCCTGGGAAATGACCTGGATTGTCGAACACCCGGAGGGCGCGACGCAGTATCAATCGGTCTACTTTTATTTAGAAAATCGGTTCTACGTGATGACGCTCCAAACGACACGCGACAGTTTTCCCGGGATGGTGCCGAGCTTTCAAGAATGGCTGACCAGTGTCCATCTTCTTTCGCGTCGCGACTCAGGAAAACTCGAAGCGCCTTCTCTCGGAGGTCTCTGGGTTCACCAAACTGGCGGCGCTAAGATTTCAATTCCTGAAACATGGCTTATCGGGGTCGCCGATGATCGCCAGCTCGGTGCGACCATTGCGCGTGATAAAATGACCTTATCCTTCACCGTGGTAGTTGATGCCGTTTCTAAAGAACGCCAAGAAGTTCCGGTTTCAGATAAGGCCCAGGCGCGCAAAGCCCTCGAAGAGAAAGGCCACAAGATTCTGGACGAATCCGATGAACCGTTTCACGGCTTGCCCGCGTTTCGCATGGCCTATGATGGAACGATCGACGGTAAATACATTCGCGGCCAAGATTTGTGGATAATGAGTCCAACCGCCCGCTGGCTGATTAATATTGAAGGCGACGGCCGACTCATTCGCTCGATGTCTGACGAGTGGCAGGGAATTTTAAACGGCATTCACTTTTACCCCTAAATGGAAAATACGATCGAAAAAGCATACCTGAACAATTTAAACGCGCCCCAACGGGAAGCCGTTCTCCATACCGAGGGACCCCTCCTCATCTTGGCGGGAGCCGGATCGGGGAAGACGCGGGTCATCACCGCACGCATTGCTCATCTGATCGAAATGGGCATCATGCCTTGGAATATTTTAGCCGTCACGTTCACGAACAAAGCCTCCGAAGAAATGCAGAAACGCGTGGAAGCCATGACCGGAGGGCGGGGGAAAGGCGTCCACATGTCGACGTTCCATCGCTTCTGCGCACAGTTTTTGCGGCGCGAATGCACCTCCATTGGTCTTTCGCAGCATTTCGTGATTTATGATGGACACGATCAAAAAGAATTGGTCAAGGACTGTCTCACCGAGCTGGGACTTGATGACAAAAAATTCAAGCCGAGCGTTCTTGTTTCCATGATCTCGCGCTCCAAAGACGACCTGATTGATGCCGCGTCATATCAGATCCACGCGCTCACCTCGCCTGACCCCTTTCGCCAGACAGTGTCGAGCGTCTACCACCTCTACCAGAAAAAACTCACAGCATCGAATGCACTCGACTTTGGCGACTTGATCATGAAAAGCGTTGAAATCCTGCGTGACAAAGAAGAAATCCGCACCCGCTATCAGCAACGTTTTCAATACATCATGGTGGACGAGTATCAGGACACCAATCGCGCCCAGTACGTACTGGTCAAAACGCTGTCCGCCACCCACCGTAACCTCTGCGTCGTTGGAGACGATGATCAGTGCGTCTACGTATGGAGAGGAGCCGACATCCGAAATATTCTGGAGTTTGAAAAAGAATACCCAGAAACGGCCGTAGTCAAGCTTGAACAGAACTATCGCTCCACGAAAATAATTTTAGATGCCGCTTGGAATGTCGTTCAAAACAACGAACAGCGGAAAGACAAGAAACTCTGGACGGAGAAAACAGCGGGAGATCCCATCAGCGCGACCGAGTATGCCGATGAGCGCGAAGAAGCATTGGCTGTCGCGAGCGCGATCCACCAGAAAGTTCGCACGGAAGATTTTCGCTATGCCGATTTTGCCATCTTCTATCGAATTAACGCCCAATCTCGCGTGCTGGAAGACGCGCTCAGACGCCTCGAGATTCCCTATAAAATTATTGGAGCGGTCCGATTCTATGACCGCGCCGAAGTCAAAAATGTGATCGCCTATATGCGTGTGGTCGTCAACCCAGCTGACACCTTAAGCCTGAAGCGCATATTCAACATTCCCACGCGAGCGCTTGGCAAAACGTCGATGGAAACCATGGAGAAGTTTGCCTTCGACAATCAGTTAACCCTTTTCAACGCCATGGAACGCGCCGGCGAAATTGCTGAGCTCACCCCGCGCGCCAAAAAAGCGGCGGTCGAGTTTCATGCGCTACTCTCGCGCTTTATGGCCCAGCGCGACAATATGAATGCGCAGGAACTGACCAAACAGATTTTAGACTCCACCGGATACTTGAAAGAACTTGAAGTCGATCCCGACTCCGAAGCCCAAGCGCGCTTTCAGAACGTGAAGGAATTCCTAAACGCCATCGAAGAATATCTCGAGCGCTCCGAAGACAAATCCACCTCCGGGTTCCTCGAACAAGTGTCGCTGGTCGCCGATTCCGATGACATCGAATCCGGCCCCAATTACGTGACGCTGATGACCGTGCATTTGGCGAAAGGTCTTGAATTCCCCAGCGTTTTTCTAACCGGGATGGAAGAAGGCCTCTTTCCGATGGGCGAATCTGATTTCTCCCAGGAAGAGCTAGAAGAAGAGCGCCGCCTTTGTTACGTGGGCATGACGCGAGCAAAAAATCTTTTGCAGATCACCTGGGCCGCCAGCCGCCGTCTCTTCGGCCGATCTCGATGGAACGCGCCTTCGCGGTTTGTCGAAGAGGCGAAAATCGAGATTGACCGCGAACGCCATCCTTCAGGACCTCGCCCGGGATATCGCATGCCTGCCCCATCAACGGGCCAGCGTATGGACTTCTCTGACATCCCGCAGGCTCCGTTGCGCCAAAGCGCGGCGGAAGAATTGACAGTGGCCTACGCCGTTGGATCCCGTGTCCGCCACGCCGAATTTGGTGAAGGAAAAATCATGGAAAAGACCGGTACGGGCGATGGACTCAAAGTCGTCGTCCTTTTCCAAAACGGCCAGTGGAAAAAGCTCCTCGTGAAATATGCCAGCCTGGAGAAAATTTAGCAGCTCCGCGTTCAATGGAATCGGCAAGCCAACTAAGACAGAATAACAGCAGTAGTGATTCTAAGCGGCTTGCTGGAAAATGACTCGGCCGTCGGTGAGGATATTTTTCACAAGATCACTAGTCTTTCTTTCTTCGAGGAGGCGAGGAGAGTAAGCGATCACGTCGGTTCGTACAAAGCCGGGTCGGCACGACGCCAACAGAGTTTGCCGATCAAACAGGTTAAATCGTTCAAAATCGCTTGAAATAAAAGCTAAGTCAATATCGGATCGCTCAGAAGCCGTTCCTCTCCCATAGGAACCAAACAAAATGACGCGCTCCACGCGCACCCCACGTTTCTGGAGCTCTTCGACATAGTGTGTGGCCAGCTGCTTCAATTCATTTTCGTTTTTGACCATTCCATAAATCCTTTTGTTCGTTGATGTAACGCCAGCACTCGTTCGTAGGAGTAGGCTTCCAGTGCTTCGGCGAGATCGTCCGGATAGCGTAAGGGCACGCTGACATCATGAAGATCTGCCAAAAGCAATGCGTGCTCCCCAGTGATTGAAGGCTTTACCAGAGACGCAAGCTCGAGAAGGTCGTGACTCCGAGGAATCGGCTCGATCAGCTGCGAAGCAAGGAGAGCTTTTAGAACATATTCCAGAGATTGCTGAAGATGAAAAACAGCATCCAAATTCTGCCCCGACTCCATAAGCACAGTCGCAGACCTGAAGCGATAGTCCGCGAGTTTCGTCCATCGTTCCGCTTTTGGATTCATGGGATGATTTTACTTTAGGAATGAATGAATTTTCTCTAAATCTAATACAATCAGCGCCTTCATGACGCTGCGAAAAAAGTTATTTGCGCTTTTCTTCCTCTCAGGCTTCTGCGGCCTGCTTTACCAAGTCATTTGGGTGCGACTGGCATTCAGTCATTTCGGGGTGATTACTCCTGTTCTTTCCGTCGTCGTTTCGGTGTTCATGCTCGGGCTCTCCGCTGGATCATGGGTCGCCGGCCGGTGGGGACCTGCCCTTGCTCGTCGCTTAAGGCTTTCCACCTCAACACTCTACGGCTTTACAGAACTCATCATCGGACTCAGCGCGTTTCTAGTTCCCTCCTTATTTTCACTCGGCGATCGCCTGCTCCTTTCCGGCGGCGATATGAATTCCGCCTCTTATCTCATTCGTTCGGCGCTTATCATGACCGCGGCTATTCTCCCCTGGTGCTTTTGCATGGGCGCTACCTTTCCTTTGATGATGGCCTATATAAAGGAGCGCGATCCTGAGAGCCAAGAGGGATTTAGCTTTCTTTATCTCGCCAACGTTATTGGCGCTGTTTTGGGGACGATTCTGACGGCGAACGTCTTAGTCGAACTTTTTGGATTCAGAAGCACGCTCGCCATCGCAGGCTTCACCAATTTCTGTATCGCCTTCGGTGCTTTAACACTACCTCACACCGAACGATCTGAGACCTCTTCCAATGAGGTCCTTCATTTGGATTCTTCCAAAGTTTTGCCACGGGAACGAACAAATGAAAAACGCGGTTGGCTGGGGCTGATTCTATTTGTGACGGGATTTGCCTCAATGAGTGCCGAAGTGGTTTGGACGCGGGCCTTCACACCCGTACTCAACACAACAATCTATGCCTTTGCACTGGTGCTTGCGATTTATCTCACGGCCACAGCAGTCGGATCATTCCTCTATCGCCGGAACCTTCGACAGGGCTCCGTCTTTTCCAATGCAACTCTCGCGGCTTGGCTCGCGATCTGCGCTTTTCTTCCGCTCACGGTGAATGATCCGCGCTTAGATTTGCGCACCTTCGGCGTGGAGCTTGGGATCTTCCCCCTCTGCGCGCTTTTGGGGTACCTCACACCAAAATTGATTGATCAATTCTCGCAAGGCAATCCCGATTATGCGGGTCGCGCCTACGCGATTAATGTCGTGGGCTGCGTTATGGGGCCTCTGTTTGCTTCTTACTATCTGTTACCGCAATGGGGAGTGAAGGCCTCGCTCGTCCTACTAGCACTTCCCTTTGTGTTCATATGGCTCGCCTATCTTCCGCGCTTAAAAACCGCAATGCGGGTGGCTTCATCCGTCGCGACGGGAGGACTTCTCCTCGCAGCCGTAGGGTTTAACAATAGTTACGAAGAAATTTACACGGGAGGAATCATTCGTCGAGATCACACGGCCACGGTTATTTCCGCAGGACAAGGAAGGGAACGCCATCTCTACGTGAACGGACAGGGGATTACCGTACTCACCACGATCACCAAAGCGATGGCTCATTTGCCCCTAAGCTTTCTGCCAAACAAACCTCAGTCGGCTCTGACTATTTGTTTCGGCATGGGAACAACCTTTCGTTCACTTTTAACGTGGGATATTCATGTTACTGGCGTGGAGCTGGTTCCTAGCGTGAAAGACGCCTTTGGGTATTATCACGCCGATGCGGCCGCTGTGTTGGCTAATCCTCTGGGCCGAATCGTGATTGATGACGGCCGGCGATTTTTGAAACGAACTTCCGATACGTTTGACCTCGTGACGATCGATCCACCGCCGCCGGCGGAAGCGGCGGGCTCGAGCCTGCTCTACTCGACCGAGTTTTACTCGCTTCTCAAGGAGCGTCTCACGTCTCAAGGAATTTTACAGCAATGGTTTCCGGGAGGCGAAGGTCCTGAAGCTGAAGCCATCGCCCGCTCACTCGTAAAATCGTTTCCCTATGTTCGCGTATACCGTTCGCTTGAAATTCAGGGACTTCATTTTCTGGCTTCGATGCAGCCACTCAAAGCACCCACCGTGCAACAATTTATCGATCGTTTGCCGCCTCGCGCTCGAACCGATCTGGTTGAATGGGAGCCCGATGGTTTAGCCTCGGTCGCTAAGCGAATTCTTTCAAAGGAAGTACCGCTTGAAACAGTCTTAGGCAGCCAGCCCAAGCGTATGATCACCGATGACAAACCCTTCAATGAGTATTACTGGCTTCGGCGCAACGTGGCGAGACGTTGGAAAGGCTTCACCGCGCGACACCCTTCCTTCAATTAAATTCAAATCGCTTCTACAAATTAGCCCGTTTTAGGCGCACCCTTTCAGTTATTGAACTCTATGGCTTCATGCCCTACACCAATGCATGCTGAAGGCAAAAAAGGTTGCGGTACTACTCCTCGTGATAGGTCTGCCTTTGGCGACGGGACATGGGGAGAAAGCCGAGGATTCCCTCATCATCCAGACTCCCGGCCGCCACGAAAATAGCGATGGCAATCCTAAACGTTCTCAACGCGATCAAAAATCAGACCCATCGATTCCTCTCTATCGGTGGGGTGTTGGTGTTAATTACACGGGGGCACAGATTCGATACAACCTCTCATCACATTGGGCGGCTGAGGGACGTTACCAACAGGGAAAAGCATCGAGTAATTATGGGGATGTCACCTCGCGCGTGTTTGGGTTGCGCGGGTATCGAACCCCCCATCCGGAAAAGCATTTACCCTTCTACTATGGCGGCGAACTGGCGTATGCGCGCGCCGAGCCCGAAACTTCCGTCTACAAGACTGTTGGATTTGCCACAGGCGCCTTCGGCGGCTTCGAATACCATCTGACGCGACGCATGTCTCTCACGCTCGATCTCGGTCCATACATTATCGCCTTGACCGAAACACACACGCATACTCAAGCGACGAACTTGGATTTTATTCTCAACACCACGTTTCTTTTGAGGCTATTCTAATGACCATTTCCAAAACCATGGCGACATTCATGTCCCTCCTCCTCACGACGGGGAGCGCGCAGGGGGCTCTGCGTTTCGGATTGGGCAACGCGGTGGCCAAAGGGAGCGCCGATCTCATCACCACCGCTTCCAATAACGATCCTGTGAATGCCGTAGGGTACGGCGTTGTAGGAATCCTTCCGAGCTGCAGTTCTGGTGCACTCTACGATTCTCCTCCCACCAATTTAGGAATGATCGGGGGCATCGATCCTTTAGGCCACGTCAATCCATCGGCGCATACATTCCCTTCAGACCATATTTATTTTTATTCATCGACTTCGACGGTCCAAACACCGGCGGTCTATGCTCCTGGATCCGTGCATATTACCTCGATTGGGTCGACAGACTATTTAACGGCCGTTCCTCCTTTCTCGGACTATACGGTCACGTTTTATCCCTGCCGGGACGTCAAAAGCTACTATGGACACGTTCGTACTCTTTCGCCCTCGCTTCTCAGCAAAGTCGGTTCCATCGATCAGAATTGTTTCACGTATTCGACGGGGGGAGGGACCTATCGGGCCTGCAGAAAAGATGTCAACATCGTTTTAAATTCCGGCGACGCCATCG
>JAYWEN010000067.1:0-1501 GCA_043779245.1 Elusimicrobiota bacterium
CTCGTGAACTTGGACACAATTGGGTCTACAGCCTAAACCCTTTATTTGAGACCAACAGAACTTCTTTGAACCTCAAAGCCATCGACGAGCTAGTGAGCGATGTGTTGGCTTTGGCGATGCTCGAAAAAATGGGGATCTTAGATGAAGCAGAGGTCAAACTCATTTTTGGCGATCGGGAATTTTGTCAAAGCTGCCAAATGGCCATGGGTCCGCCTTCCATGATGGATGAGGCAGGCCGGGTCGCTCTTAACCGCTTGCTCGGCCAGCCAGGCGTCCAAAAAGATCGTTGGGCTAAACTCCTGAACGTCATTCGCATGGAGCTCCCGAAAGTCACCTCAAACACGACGTTTGCTGAATTCGCCAAGACGATACATATCGAAAATCCAGTTGCAGCCTCTCTCGAGACGACACCCCACACGGTTGCCTTAAAAGGACTCGCCGCGATTCCGATCATCGGAACCATAATGGCCTTCATGATGTCTTCCATCAATGCGCAGACTCTGGGAGCCGTCGCTGCCGCGACTGCTACGCCCCAGGACTCGACCAATCCCATGGGCATCGTTCTGAAACTAGTAGCTGCGGGTGCTATTTTGGTTCTAGGATCTACATTGTTCATCACAGGCTTCCGTCGTGCCATCGGCAGACAGATCCTGCGCTTAAAATATTGGATCCTAGCGTCTGCGGCGTTGATAGGGATAATTTCATATCAAAACCAACACACCTCTTCTGACGCAGAAATCGAAACACTTTTAAAACAGATGGAAAATGCTGAAAAAAATCCCGCTGATGCCTTAGGCGCCATAGACGCCGCAGACTCAATTCCGACTCTCGCTTTGAAACAGATATTTAAAAGACTAATCGACAAAACTCTTCAAGGCGTGAGAAATCAGCAAGTACTTTTAGAATTGAGTCACAAGAATGGAAGCACGGAAGCTCTAAGCGCCTTATTGAATGAGTCGATACACGACAAAAAAGACTTAGTACGTGCAGCAAGCCTAAAATTATTAACTGAAAATTTACTATTTCTGAAGGATCGAACAATAACACCAATAACCGCAAGGTCTATTTCGGCAATTCTTGAAGATACTCTCTTAAGCGACTACGCTTCAGCCTACTTTGCGGCGGAATGTTTGGGTTATGCTCCTCGAGACGTCGCGACACCGGCACTTGAACAAGCTCGAAGCCAATTAGAGAAATCCATTCCTTCAGCCCTAGGAGCTCATAAAACGTCTCTAGAACATCAACTCAGACAGGTTAAAGAATCACTTCAGAGACTCCGCGCCACCTCCACCGTCCCCCAGCAAATACCGGCAGATATCAACTTGCATCTTTTCGACCATGCCGCCTAGGCCTACCCATGAAACCTAAACATGGCATCGTCTTAAGTTTTCTTGCATTCCTTCCTTTTAACACCATCGCCGAAAGTGCAGAAAATTATCTTTCAAAATCGAAAATGTCTTCCAAGATCACAGATGCTTCCATCATGAACTCGACAGCACTT
>JAYWEN010000068.1:0-1700 GCA_043779245.1 Elusimicrobiota bacterium
ATCCCCGCCCGAACAGCCAACGGGCTGCCCAGACACTCGAAGAGTGTCCGGGCGCTAACAATCCGCGGGGATGACGGCGTTATGACACAGTCTCCTGACACCTACCTAAAGTCCCAGGTCCCGCTTTCTCGACAGGGACGTGGTTTCGGGGCAAATGACTGATGGGCGAGAACAGGTAAGACGTTTAGCGATTCCGCGGTTCAAAATCGGGCTTTATTGATTACTGCCGATAATCGGTGTGTGCGCCAGGCCGCTGGAACAGCGCTCGAGGCATCGATTTTATCTCTCGATAAATGGACAAAGCCAAAAGATTGAAATAATTATTTCTTCTCTCTACTGCTATACTCTCCGTCGATAATGGATATTAGAAACTTCTGCATCATTGCACATATTGATCACGGGAAATCCACATTAGCGGACCGGTTGTTGGAATTCACGGGAACAATTCCTAAACGCGAAATGAAAGCGCAAATCATGGATGGCATGGAGCTCGAGCGCGAGCGCGGCATTACCATCAAGGCTAAAGCGATTCGAATGCTTTACACCCCACCGGGTTCATCCACCAAATACATTTTGAATCTCATCGATACGCCAGGACATGTGGATTTCACCTATGAGGTGTCACGAGCGCTGGCGGCGTGCGAGGGGGCATTGCTCCTGGTCGACGCTAGCCAAGGGGTCGAGGCTCAAACGCTCGCCAACGCCACCCTGGCCCGCGACGCGGGTCTCGAGATTATTCCCGTTATCAACAAAATCGATCTTCCTGCCGCCGACGTTGAGAGCTGCCAAAAGCAAATTCAGGAAGTCCTCGGCATCATGCGTCCGCCGGTCCTTGCCAGTGCCAAATCAGGGCTCGGCATCGAAGAAATTCTTTCGACTGTTATTAAGGACATCCCAGCGCCGGAGATGGATACGGCAGTCCCTTTAAAAGCGCTCGTGTTCGACTCGGTGTTTGATAACTTCCGAGGTGTCGTGGTCTATGTTCGTATTTTGGAAGGAGAAGTCAAAACCGGGACTAAGTTGATGTTTATGCAGACAGGTCGTGAAGTCGTGGCTGAAGAAATCGGCACACTTCAACTCAAATACATTAAGACCGAGCGTTTGCAGGCTGGCGAAGTCGGCTACATGATTTTAGGGCTCAAAGAGTTGAAAGATGTGAAGATGGGCGACACCATCACCGCGCTCGATCGTCCCACCGCGTCGCCGCATGCCGGATATAAGGAACTCAAGCCGTTCGTTTTTGCCGGCATCTATCCCATTAATCCCAGCGACTATGACAATTTAAAAAAAGCGCTGGAGAAACTGCACTTGACGGACTCTGCCTTCTCGTTCATGCCAGAGACCTCCACCGCGCTCGGCTTTGGGTTTCGTTCCGGCTTCTTAGGTCTCTTGCACCTCGATATCGTCAAGACGCGCATTGAACGCGAGTTTGAAATTCCTTTGATTGCGACCGCCCCAAATGTGGAATATGAAGTCATCTCGATTCAGGGGGAAAAGATCGAAGTGGACAATCCAGCCAAGTTTCCAGATCCCTCGATCATCAAGGAAATTCTCGAACCCTATGTTACGGCTACGATTATCGTGCCCGGCGACTATGTGGGCCCGATCATGCAGCTATCCCAAGATCGGCGGGGGATTTTCCACGACATGAAGTATTTGTCGGCCACGCGGGTGGCTCTGCATTACGATCTTCCGCTCGC
>JAYWEN010000069.1:0-2664 GCA_043779245.1 Elusimicrobiota bacterium
CTCGTGAACTCGCTCGCCGCCATTTTCCCCTCGTGCCCAAAAAGTAAGGTGCGTCGCCCCCCGTAAATCGTATCCCGCGCGGCCTGGAACGTCGCCCCAATTGTTCGCCGGATCCTGCCAATAAATTCCGGTCCATCCCTTGGGACCCGTCGCTCGATAAGTGACGCGCAGGCAGGTTCCGTCTCCATGTGGCGTTTTATTGTAGGCCCCTGAGAGGGTGAGATCGCTGTCTCCCATATAACCAGACGGTGCGTAGTGGGTATGTCGCGGCGCTTTGTCGGAGTAAACGGGGAAAGCTTTGAAACTGCGAGTAGCGCTAGATGTCGGGGAGACAGAAGGAGATGCGGCCTTGTCGCTCGAAGAGCGTCGTTCGGACGCGGGGGTTTGACACCCCACCATCCATAGACTGCAAACGACGAAACACCATTCTCGCGTCACAAGTCGCATCTCCCTCATCTACCGTTCTTTATTGTTCGAATCGAATTTCGTCGAGATAAATGACGAATCCGTTCGGATTGTCATCGCGGCTGGCCGACCAGCAGAAACCACCAACGATATGGGACATATTCTTGTCCGCCAAGTCGATCGTGTATTTCTTCCAATCCTTGGTGAGCGTCACCGGGCCGACGGATCCAGAATCGGAATCGCCATGTTCACCCGTAATGCCGCCGACTTTGAATTCGGCCACTTTTTCTCCGCCTTCATTGCCTCGAGCCCAGAATGTCAGGCGCTTGTAGGCAGACAGATCATACCCCCCTGGCTTTTCGCCCCAATTGTTCGCGGGATGCTGCCAGAATACGCCGGCCCAGTTGGCGCCTTGTGTGGCTTTGCCCGTGTACGTCAATTTCACGCAGGTTTTGCCATCGGCGGGATCGGTCGTATTCCCGTCGTCGATTTTCAAATCCCCGTAATCGCCCATCCATCCGGAGGGAATGTAGTGATTCACACGCGCGCCTTTGTCAGAGTAAATGTAGAACACATTTTTTACCGCTGAGTCCGTCGCGGGTTTCTTTTTTGCGGCGGCGGCCGCTGCGCCACCGGTTAGGCCTAATACTAAAGCCAACGTCAGCCATTGTCCTTTTTGTCGTGTCATGGTCGTTCTCCTTTTCTGGACGTTCATAACGTCGCGGGCCTAAGCCCTACTTTAAGATATCGATTTCCACTCGGCGATTTTGCTGCCGTCCTTCTTCCGTCTCGTTGGTCGCCAGGGGACGGTGTTTGCCGTATCCGACGACTTTGATCCGAGACGGCTCTATCTTCCCAGTTGCCACTACATAGTTAGTGACCGCATGCGCGCGGTTTTCCGAAAGCGTCTGGTTGTACATATCGCTGCCGACGCCATCGGTGTGGCCGGAAATTCGAAGTGCGTTCGTGGGGTAGGCTTTGAGAAGCTCTACCACCTGATTCAGCCCCTCTTTGGCAGAGACCTTTAGATCATACTTATTGACGTCGAAGAGGATAAGAGAGCTGAGAGTCACGCGCAGACCTTCTGGCGTGGTTTCGAGGGTGTAAGACTTCGACACAATGGGTGGAGTCGGTGGCATGACTGGCACTGACTCAACGGGTCTGCCCGACACAATCGTCACCGTCTGCGCGGGGCTCGTCGCTTCATTTCCATAGAGATCAGCCACTTCCAAGGTCACGCGATAGTTTCCAAAGGGAAGCGGCTGGCCGCTGGTATCAAGCCCGGCCCATTCCATCGCTTTGGGAGGCGTTCCGCTGCCTTCCCATTTGCGTACCGTGTCACCCTGCGCATTTCGCACAAGGACCTTCCAAGAAAGAATCCCCGATTCCGCAGAGGCTTGAGGGTAAATCGTGACGCTACGGGTGGGGCCTGTGCCGTCTGGCGTGAACTGCGTTTCACTTAAAGCCATGCGGGAATCAGGGAAGGCCTGAGGCAGCGGCCGGCCGATTCCCTGAAGCTTGGATCCAAAATTATGTTCAAGCGTGAAATGGTAAGTCAGGAAAAAACTGTATTCATTGAATGCGGCCATATCGGAGCCGATAAACTCGTTTGCCATGCGCGTGCCTGTGTAGCGGAAGCCTGCTTCGGCATCTTTCAGGAAGATCAGGGAGAGACCGGCTTGATACAACCGGTGGTACGTCCATCCGAGCTGTGTTTGGTAATCGAAAGGCCCCCATATGTCTTGTCCGTATCGCGCGAATGCTTTTAAGAATCCATTATCGACGCTTAAGCCGCCCGCCATATAGACCGTGGACGGTTTATAAAAATTGGTGGCCGGCGTATAAGCGATCGCCGAGCCTGCCAGCGTTTCGCCTCCGGACAGGTCGCCGGTCACATGCCATTGATCGTGTTTCCAGCGCAAAAGCCCTGTAGCGGAGCTAAAGGGATGGTCCGTCGCCAACGCGCCTGAATGAAACGACGGATCAAAAATAAGGTTGCGATCTTCGTCGTAATAATAAAGCCGGTCTGTATTGGTGAGGTAATGCGTCAATCGATATTGAACGGCGCCCGTCCAGGTCGACTCTTCATCTGGATTTAAGTTCCAATCTTCTAGAACAGTGCGTTGATACTTGAAAAATGGTGTGCCGGGAGGGGGATCGAACACGACGGTGAAACCAAAGATGTGCGCCTTGCGATTATCCCATTGGACGCGGAATGGATCGTCGGGTCCGCGCGGCCGAGCCAGCACCGCTCCAGGA
>JAYWEN010000070.1:0-3325 GCA_043779245.1 Elusimicrobiota bacterium
GTTTATCTCCAGTATCTCGTCGATTGCGAAAAGATCATGCGCAGTCTCCAGATTCAATAGTGGACAAAGAAATTCCTTCGGCCGCTCGCGAGGAATTCACGCGGATTGTAGGCGCTGATTACTTTCTATCTTCAGAAGAAACGCGTCGTCGCTTTGCCCGGACAACCCTTCCAGAGACAACGTATCCGTTGGGTGTTATTCAGCCGGCCCATCGCGGCCAAGTGCAGGACATTCTCCGCGTGGCGCAGACGCATCGGATCTTCATTTATCCTGTGAGCACGGGGAAAAATTGGGGCTACGGCGACAGGTGCGCCTCAGTGCCTGATTGTCTGATTCTCGACCTCTCGCGCATGAACCGCATTCTCGAAGTGAACACCGAGCTCGCCTATGTGGTGCTTGAACCGGGCGTTACGCAAGGCCAGCTATCCGAGTATCTGCGCGCAAACAATATCCCTCTCGTGATGGACTGCACCGGCGCCGGTCCCGACGCGGGATTTATCGGGAACACGCTTGAACGGGGTTTCGGACACAGTCGCTATGGTGATCATTTTGCGCACAGTTGTAATTTTGAAGTGGTGCTGCCCGACGGGTCTTGTGTCTCGACAGGGCTGGGAAATTTTCCTCAGGCACAAGCCCAGCATCTTTATAAATGGGGCGTCGGCCCTTCCCTCGACGGTCTATTTTCTCAATCCAACTTTGGCGTCGTGACCCGTATGACCGTTTGGCTCATGCCAAAACCCGAGGCTCGGCTCTATTATTTTTTTGAACTTTCCCAGGCCGAAGGCATGGCCGAGCTGGTGGATCATCTGCGTCCTCTGTTCCTCGACGGAACGCTGCGGAATGTCATTCATGTGGTGAACGAATCCCGATTGTTAGCCAGTCATCGACAATTTCCCTGGGAAGAGGCCGATGGTAAAGCGTCGCTGCCCGAAGGGCAGCCGGAAGTTTACAACCGTCTGTGCGCGCAATTTAAGGTCGTCCCTTGGTCGGGTTCGGGTGTGGTCACGGGATCGGCGGCTGAAGTGAAAGCCGTCCGTCGTCGGCTGAAAGCCGTTTTTCGGCGCGTCAAAAGTCTCAAACGCGTCATTCTCCTCAGCGACCGACTTTATGAAACCGTGCAATGGATGGGTGAGAAAACAAAGTCCATCGGATGCTTCAAAAATTTCCATCGCGACCTATCGAAATTGAAATCCGCTGTAGAGCTTCTGCGCGGAAATCCTTCGACGCATTTCCTGACGGGAGCTCATTGGCGAGCCAGGAAACCACCCCAAGGTTCTCTCGACCCTCTTGATACAAACGCAGGACTCATCTGGATGGGTCCTGTCCTACCGATGACGAGCGGCGCGGTCGAAGTGATTCGGACAATGGGCGACGCGATCTTTAGCCAGTTTGGATTTGAACACCAGCTCACGATATCGTTTCTTAATGCACGGAGCTTGGCGGCCATCGTGAGTATTAGCTTTGATCGCTCAAATCCGGAAGAGACACAACGCGCGCAGGCTTGCGAAACGGCGTTGCTTAAGGCTTATTTAGAAAAGGGCTTTATTCCCTATAGAGGTTCGGCGTCTATTCAGAGAGCGATTAATGCGGAAGTGCCGATGTATTGGGAGACACTAAGAAAACTAAAGACGGCTTGGGATCCGCATCACCTGCTAGCCCCCGGCCATTACCTGCCTTAAAAGTCGTAGCGAATTTCAAAATACCCGCGACTGCGATTGCGGAATTCGCCGAATAGCCCGTCCGAACGTCCTGAGAACATATCCAGACCCGTCATGATCCGCCAATGGGAAGTCATTTTGTAAATCAAACGAGGCCGCGTCATCATATCGGGCGTCGTCAGATCGCGAATCACGAGGACATCGGCGTCGATCCGGTCGTCCCAAAGCGGGTGACGAATTCCGACAGCGGCAAGCGTGCGCAATGCTTTCTGTTGATAGAGGGACGTTTCATAGCCGCGCACCAGCCGTTGACTCATCTGCGCCGATACCGACCATTTGTCGCCAAAGGTATGGTCGAGGCCAGCCACATAATCCACAAAATCTTTGCGCAGGATGCCGTCGGCAATCGCAGGATCCGTCGTCTGAAAATATTTTCCCGAATAATAAACCGCTTCGCCCTTGAAGACGTAGCCTTCGATATCTTTCGACACGGTGAATCCATCCAACGTCAGACGCGGATGTGTGGCGGTTAGAACAAGACCCGCGCTGGGATCAATCGACGTTATATAGACGGGTAATTTATCCCAGGTTCTCAGGTGAAAGGCGCCGATATCCCAGCCTCCCAAAACATACCCTAACCGGCCACCCACCTCGCCATTCCCCAAGGAGTCACGGGGCGATTGCTCACGACCCAAGGTGACAGGCATGGCGGGCGGAGTGTGTAACGCAAAAGCGTATTCCGCGCCCGGCCGCGCGACGCGACTCATGGTCGGCCATGGGAGCCATATCGCTTCCGCGTGAAAATCCGCGTGCGAATATTCGATGTCTGTCGCCCATTCGGGAATACGAATAAAATCAAAATCCGGAAGTACGAACTCCCGCAAATCCTTGGCGTTCACCTGATCCGCGTAGAAAAGACCCAAGGCTTCACCCCAGACGATTTGCTGCTTCCCGACGCGAATGTCCCAATTGTTATGCGACGCATCAATGTAGGTGTCTCGGATCTGCGCGTCCGTCTTTTGATCGTCGGAAACGGATCTCGGGTAATGATGAGTCAGATCAAAAACGCCGTCGTACCAAAGCCTACCGCTCACCTTATAGGACAGACCCTCCGTGAACTCTCCTGTCAAGGCACTTGCCGCGACAGTTCTAAACTTGGAGAGTTGAGGCGAAGATCCGATGCGCTCGGCGATCTCTTGCTTCATCCACCCGGAAAACCGATTGCGTTCCTTGGGCGCTGAAAGTCGACGGGACGTCGCCTCGCGCTCGGGCGCCGTATCGGTGTCTTCTATGAGAGACGATTCTTTTCGCGACGTTGGAACCGGCGTGGGCACAGTGGCATGGGGGCTGGTGTATCGCGCTCGCTTGAGCTCCGGACGATTTAAGTAGCGGCGCGCCGTGATTTGGAGATGGTTGTCGCCCGATTCCAGAAGCGCCATGAAGTATTTTTTAGATTTATCGTAATCGCCTTCGAGATAGAAGTGCAGGGCATTGCGTAAAGAACGCTCGTTGTCGACATCGGCAACCGCGTGAGTGGGGAGGACGCAGATCAGGCTTAGGAAAATGAAAGGAACTCGACACCCAAGAAGACTCCACCGCCGCATAAATCAGTATTTCAATTTCTTGAGGTAATCTTTGGTGAACGTTTTTTCAGGAATGTCCTGACG
>JAYWEN010000071.1:0-3037 GCA_043779245.1 Elusimicrobiota bacterium
AATATTTCTCAATCTCTTTCACGTGGCTTGTAATGAGGAACATCCTCTGCATAACTCTGTTTAGTTATCCCCACTATCCACAGCCCATCTGCTTATACACATTTAAAAAAAGTTATGCAGACTTAATACTTATCGGCCAGCCGGCAGACTGGAACGGATTTCTTGAATAATTTTATTCACCAGAGCTGAGAAAAAAGGATCGGTATCTAAGCGGCCTTTCACTTTATTGGTGGCATGCATGACCGTGGTATGGTCTTTGCCGCCAAAGGAATCGCCGATTTGAGTGGTCGACATTTCGGTCAGTGTACGCGCCAAGTACATGGCGATTTGCCGGGGAAACGCGATCGCGTCCGTACGTCTCTTGGATTTCATGTCGTGTAAATCGAGGTGATAATGGTGCGCCACCACTTCTTGAATCTTTTCGATGGACACAGGCGCAGCGGCCTCTTCCCGGGCCATGACGTCGCGGAGCACTTCGCGGGCTGAATCCACCGTTAAAGGCACGCCAGTGAGCGAGGCGTGCGCTACCACGCGAATGAGCGAGCCTTCGAGCTCGCGAATATTGGTTCGGATATGGCTCGCTAAGAAAAGTAAAACGTCGTCTGGGACAAAGAGACTTTCGGCATCGGCCTTGTCGCGCAGGATCGCAATGCGGGTTTCCAATTCAGGCGCCTGAATATCGGCCACGACTCCCCATTCGAAACGCGTGATTAAACGTTCTTGGAGTGTTGGGATTTCTTTCGGCGGCCGGTCGCTTGTGATGATGATCTGTTTGCGTGAGTCGTACAGCGTATTAAAGGTATAGAAAAATTCTTCCTGCGAGCTTTCCTTATTGACCAGGAATTGGATGTCATCGATCAAAAGACAATCAAGGCTCCTGTATTTCTGGCGAAATTGGTTCATCTTTTCAAAACGGAGCGAATCGATAAATTCGTTTATAAACTTCTCGGAGGTGGTGTAGAGAACGCGGGCGCGAGGGTTAGCCTGCACGATATGGTGCCCAATGGCATGCATCAAATGGGTTTTGCCGAGGCCAACGCCTCCGTATAAGAAAAGCGGGTTGTAGGCTTTCCCCGGGTCTTTGGCGACAGCCTGGGATGCGGCTTGTGCGAATCGGTTGGAATGACCGACCACAAAGGTTTCGAAAGTATAGCGTGAACTTAAAAACGTTTCCATCGGTCGAACGACGGGCGCTTGCGCGACAATGGGGGCGCTTAAAGGAGTGGGGTACGTGGGTTTGATTAAGTCTTCAACGGGACGAAGGACCGAAAAGGTTAAGTGAATTGTTTCGCCGGATTGTTCTTTAAGGAGAGATTCGATTCGGGTTTGGTAGTGATCGCGCAGCCAATCGGCGAAAAAAGCGTTCGGTACTTGTATCACAAGCCGGCTGCCTTCCATGGATAGTGCTTTGATGGGGCGGAACCATAAGTCAAAAGACTCATCGTTCATTTCCGGCTTTAAAATCAGTAAAACATCATCCCACAAACTTTGAACAGCCGTCACCATAAAAACTCCACTCCAAGGGAAAAAACAGGAAGGCCTAAAATTTAAGTGCTCGGTATTGTAGACGTTGCCGTACTTTATGTCAAATTCATTTCTCGACGGAAAATTGACCATGCATCGGCCAAGCGCGCGTACTCGGCCAATCCTAAAATTTCGGCGCGCGCACTGGGGACGGCATTATTTTTCAGCAGCCATTTTTCCACTTCAACGCGCGCGATTCCTGAGTGCAGCGCGAGGCTGTTGGCGATCGTTTTTCTGCGATGCGCAAACGCTCCATGAACCAAATCGAAGAAAAATGGAATCTTTTCCGCGCTTAGGTCAGGCGATTGTTTGCGCCGCAAACGGATCACTGTTGAGGTGACGCGCGGAGGCGGATTAAACGATTCAGGGGCAACATCAAAAAGGATTTCTGCCTCTGCGAACAGTTGAACGGCGAGTGACAAGACCCCAAAGACTTTAGAACCCGGCCGGCTGGCGATGCGTTCCGCCACTTCTTTTTGAATGAGAAAAATCGCGACATCCCATTTTGACCAAGACATGATCTTTTCGAAAATGGGTGAGGTGATCGAGTAGGGAAGATTTCCCATGACTCGAATGGGACCCGAGGAATCGGGGAAAAGCGCATCTAAATCCGTTTTTAGAATGTCCGATTGAAGGATCTTAAAACGACCGCATCCTTTGAAGCGCAGGTCTAGATCCTTCACCATGCCGTGATCGAGTTCGACGGCCGTGAGCTGGACACCCTTTCCGAGCAACTCGCCTGTTAACACCCCTCGCCCTGGACCGATCTCTAAAGTCAGGTGGCCGGGTTTGAGTTCGGCGGCCTCGACAATCTTTTTGACAATGCTCAAGTCTCTGAGGAAATGTTGACCGAGTGGCTGTCTCATTGACTGTAACGCGCGGCCAAAAGAATCGCTTCAATCATCGGGCGGGGATCGGCGATGCCTCGGCCGGCGATATCGTAAGCGGTCCCATGCCCCGGAGAGGTTCTTACAAAAGGAAGACCCAGCGTCACGTTCACGACCTTCTCGGGCGCATAGAGTTTTAACGGAATCATGCCTTGATCGTGATAGGCGGCGAGTGCCAAGTCGTAACGCCCTTCAGCCATGTGAGGAAACACGCTGTCCGATGGTAAAGGACCAAGAACTGGGATGCCCTTTTGCTTCAGAGCTTTAATCGCCGGCCCATAAATACGCTTTTCTTCGGTGCCAATGATGCCGTGATCCCCCGCATGCGGATTCACGCCGCAGGCGACAAGCCGAGGATGGGATTTCTTCAGCACATGCTTCGCAAACTCGAAAGCGATCACGGCTGAACGTTGAATCAAGCGGGCATTCAGATTTTTGGAGACGTACTTGAGCGGGATATGTCGCGTTAGAAGGAGCGCACGCAGGGGCCCCGAAACCATGAGCATCGCGGCGTTTGGTGTTTTGCAGCGCTCCGCTAGCCATTCGGTATGGCCGGGAAAGCCGTGCTCGGCCAGGCGGAAGGATTCTTTGGAAACGGGGGCTGTCACAAGGGCATGAACTTGATG
>JAYWEN010000072.1:0-10643 GCA_043779245.1 Elusimicrobiota bacterium
TTCAACCCAAGCGGGTAGAACTTTAGCATTTTCAGGCGGGGTCTGGTCGAGTGCGCCACCGTCTGGAAAAAGGGAGGGTTGGAGAGGAGAATCCTTACGCTCTTGGGCTCGGGAACGCTCCAGCTCTTTGAGCATGGATTCGGCTCGAACAAGCACGGATTTTGGAACACCGGCGAGCTTGGCTACGTGAATGCCAAAGGAGCGGTCCGCTGGCCCCTTCTCCACCTTGTGTAGAAAGACGATGTGATCTCCCCAGTCGCGAGCCGTCACGTGGGCATTGCGGACGCCCGAGAGCGTTTGAGCGAGCTGCGTGATTTCGAAATAGTGCGTGGCAAACAAAACCTTGGGACCTTGCTTGTGAAGATATTCAAGGCAAGCCCAAGCGATGGATATTCCGTCATAGGTTGATGTCCCGCGCCCGACTTCATCGAGGATCACTAGGCTGTGTTGGGTCGCGTGATTTAAGATGCGGGCAGTTTCGACCATCTCGACCATAAAGGTTGATTCGCCCTCGGTGAGTCGGTCGGAGGCACCGATGCGAGTAAATAGCTGATCCAACACTCCGACACGAGCCTCCGCCGCGGGGACATACGAACCCATCTGCGCGAGAATCGCGATCAGCGCGGTTTGCCTGAGGTACGTCGACTTTCCGGACATGTTGGGGCCGGTCAAAATGACTATGGCATGATCCGAACCATTTAAATCCACGTCATTAGGGACCAGCGTTCCGGAAGGAAGGACGTCTTCGAGAACGGGATGGCGGCCTTCCTTAATCAATAAAACATCCGAATCGTCAACGACCGGCTTGCAGTATCGACGCCGCTCGGCGATTTCGGCCAAGGCGACAAACACGTCGAGCTCTGCCACGGCGTGGGAAATGGCATGCAGCTTTTCAGCATTCTTCAGAATCTCTTCGCGAAGCGCTTGCATGAGAACCGTCTCGGTCCGCAGCGCACGGTCTTCCGCACCCAAAATACGAGTTTCATAATCCTTGAGCTCCGGTGTGATATAGCGTTCGCCGCCGGCGGTTGTTTGCTTGCGGATGTAATGCAGCGGTACTTTGGAGAGCTGCGACTTTGTGATTTCTAAAAAGTAGCCGAACACATTGTTGAAACCAACCTTGAGCGTCGGAATTCCGGTTTGCTCGCGTTCTTGTTTCTCTAACTCCAACAGTTTATTTTTCCCATCGCGGATCCAGGAGCGGATTTCGTCAAGCTCTGTGTCGTATCCGTCGCGGATGACCCCGCCGTCTTTGAGCGTGGCAGGCGGGGCTTCCGTAATGGCGCGTTCTAAAAGATCGGCCAGTTTGCCTTCGTCAGGAAAATCGTGGATGAAAGTCGCCAAAAGCGGCGGAAGCTCGCGGCCAAGGCGGGTGGATTGTTCGGCCAAAGTGACCAGTTGCGATTTTATTTTTGGTAGACGACGAAGTCCTTGGCCGAGAGCCGCGAAATCCCTCGGACCTGCCGAGCCAGAATGAAGGCGCGTCATAATGCGTTCCAGATCCGGCCAGCCTTGCAATGTGGCGCGCACATGGCGGCGGCCTTCTTTACCTTCATAAAAAAATTCAACTTTTTCTTGGCGCTCGCTAATGGCTTTGACTTGTCGAAGAGGCGCCACGATCCATCGGCGCAAGAGACGTCCACCCATCGGTGTGAGCGTTTGGTCGATGACATCTAAAAGTGTTTTCGCTCGGCCGCCTCCAACGGTCCCTTGAGGCAAGAGATCCAAATGGTCGAGCGTATTGGCGTCCATTTGCAGCGTTTCGTTCAAGTCGTAACTGCGCAGGGTCCGCAGGGGCATTGGCCTGCCGCATTGCGTGTTCTCAAGATAACGAATCGCCGCCCCAGCCGCTGATAACGCTCGGGGCTTGTTCTCGACTCCGTATCCTCGAATGGAGGCGGTCCCAAAGAGCTTCTTGATGCGTTCTTCGGCGAGCGCTGTCGAGAAATCGGTGATCGGAAGTTCGGCGACGGCAATTCCTAAACTTTTCAGACGGTCGCGCCAGGACGCATTTTCCGTCGTCTTGGAAAGAATCACTTCCGAAGGCGCTAGACGCGTAATTTCGTCCCAAACTTTTGTGATGGCACTCGGGCCATTCATCTCGGTCGCGATGAATTCTCCTGTAGAGCATTCAATCGCGGCGAGTCCGATACCGCCCGTTTCTGGACAGAGCGCGACGAGAAAATTACAACGCTTGGAAGGTAAAAGCGTGTCTTCCTGGAGCGTGCCGGCGGTCATCACACGCACGACGTTACGTCTTACAATTCCTTTGGCTGAAGTCGGGTCTTCCATTTGATCGGCGATGGCGACACGCAGACCCGCCTTTAAAAGTTTCGCGATGTAGGGTTCGATCGAATGCGCCGGAACGCCGCACATGGGTGTGTCTTGGCGATGGGTCAGCGTGACTTCAAGGATGGGGGCTGCCTGACGGGCATCTTCGTCAAATAATTCGTAGAAATCCCCTAACCGGAAAAGAAGAATCTCCGTGGGGTAGCGAGCTTTCAGTTCGTTGTACTGAAGCATGAGGGGTGTTCCCCCTCTCCCCTTTGAGGGAGAGGGTTGGGGTGAGGGGGGCAGGGGAGAAGGCCGTCGACTTAGATCGTCCTTATTTAGCATGGACCATTCCAAAAAGATACTTCCAGCCTTGAACCATCTTCAAAAATCCGTATGTGCGTTCAACGCTTCGCACAAACCGGCGTGTCTCGGGATAGAGGATGTCATTTGTTTCTAAGACGGGTTTTCCACGACGCCATTCTGACGTTACGCCGGGGCCGGCATTGTAGGCCGCTAAGACGGCCACATCATCATCGGGAAACATCTGCGTGAGTTTCGACAAATAGTAAACGCCCAGATGAAGATTTACGTCTGGATCTTTGAGTTCCTCATCGTTCTGGATCTGGACGCCAATCTCGGGGCCAATTTCGCGCGCGGTTTTGGGAAGCACTTGCATCAGCCCAACAGCGCCGCGAGGAGATTGGGCGCTTGCGAAAAAGCTTGACTCGACTTTAATGATCGCCATGACCCACAAAGGATCGCACTTAAACTCGCCCGCGTATTTGTTGATAACGTTTTTATGAAGGACGGGTCGAAACCAGATCCAAGCCGTTCCAGAATAGACGAGAAACAACGTTCCGACACAAAGAAGTGCGACAAGCCAAGCCATCACTCGGCGCTTAGTGCGTTCGGCGGGGCTTACGCGCCTGAGCTCACGTTCGTAGACGCTCATTAGGAGGCCGCCATGGTGTCGTTTTTGATTTCCGTGTTCAATGCCAAAATGGTTTGAAGGCGTTCTTCCTTCACAGCATCAGGAATATCATCAGCCATTTCTGCCGATGCCGTACCGGGCCGCGGCGAATATTTGAATGCGAAAAGACCGTTGAAACGAAGGGCTCTCATTAAGGAAAGCGTCATCGCGAAATCAGCATCTGTTTCCTCCGGGTATCCAACAATCACATCGGTCGTGATGAGTATAGTGGGGATCGCGGCGCGGAGCTTCTCGATGATCTCCGTGTATTCTTCTCGTGTATAGAGGCGTTTCATCTCTCCTAAAATTCGTGTCGAGCCCGATTGCAATGGCAAATGCAGATGCCGCGCTACTTTTGAGCAGTCTTTCATGGCCTCGATGACGGAGTCGCGCATATGTCTCGGATGCGGACTCATAAAGCGAATGCTCTCGATGCCTTCGATGGTGTTCACGGCGCGTAGTAAGTCCGTAAAATCTCTTGGGGTATCGTTTTCACGATAGTGGTAGGAATTCACGGTTTGGCCTAGGAGCATCACTTCTCTAAACCCTTGGGACGCTTTGTCGCGAATCTCTTCCAATATCTGCGGCATTGCCCGATAGACTTCACGTCCGCGCACCTGGGGCACGATGCAGTAGGAGCAGGTGTAGTTGCACCCACGCATGATTGTCACGTAGGCGGTGTTTTCATCACCAAACCAATTGCCGCCATCAATCAGGGGACGGACAAACTCGGGATCCAATCCCGCTGTCATCCCGGCATGTTGTAAGCCGGGATCCACGGATATCCTCGCTTCTCTTACACCGTCCCATCGGTTTTTCAAAACGCCGGCAATAAACTCTGGAAATTCTTCGATTTTGGTGGCGGGCGAAACGGCATCAATAAACGGGTATTTTTTCTGAATGGATTCTCCCCACCGCGTGGCCGCGCAGCCGGCCACAATCAAAATACGGTCAGGGTTTTCGGCTTTCCACTCGCGCAGTCGGCCCAAATTGGAGTCAGCGCGATGCTCCGCCTGATCGCGAACCGTACAGGTGTTCATCATGATGATGTCTGCCTTGGCCGGGTCAGCGGTCGCGATAAACCCGCGATCCTGCAGCGGCTGCGCCATCTCTTCCGAATCGGCCGTATTCATCTGACAGCCGTAGGTTATTAAGTGATATTTCATTGAATCAGTCGTAAAATCCATTCGTTCTTCTAAAGTTCATCAATTGAGCACGGCAGAGTTTACCGAACATTTGCTGGCGTCTCGTCCGTGGTTTCTCCTTGATCCAAATGAAGAAGGTCTTTAAGCGGAAAATGAGACTTTTTTCCCTCAAAGATAATGTCTCCATTGCTTTTGTCAATTATCAAGATAGGTCCATTTCGACCTTCATAACCGATACGTGATTGAAATTTCCACGCTTTACCCATATCCTCAACCGCGTCTATTCCACCGCATCCGGAAACTTTCCAGAAAAAATACTGGTCGGCGAGAATTGTGGCTTCTCGTTGATCAACGCCGTCTCGAAGATCTACCGATTTTAATTTTTCTATCCGGGTCTTAGCCTGGTTCCCAGCGGATAAATTGCTTTGGTCTTTATCATTGCCATAAACTGACAAAGGTAAGAGCATTAAAAATGCTAAGAACCACCCATAGTTACGTTTAACTTTCATTCCGGTTTTTCATCCGATCGAACTATTAGGAATTTCCGAATAGTTGGAGCGCCCCCAATGCCAACACTTCCATAATATTCCTGAACCGTTCTGCATCTTCGGCATTCAAAAGTAACTCCCCGATTGCCGTCATATGGCCAGCCATAGGTGATAATGTGATATCGAAGTTTTTGCATTGAGAAATCAGTTTGTTTTTCGTCTCGATCCATTTTTCAGGGTTGAAGAGTTTTTTGAACGGTTGATTAAGCTCAAACTTGTCTAGAACCTTCGGCTTTCGATTCCCAAGACAAATAGCGTGAGCGTATGAAAATACCCAGCTAAATAGGCTCTTTTTCGCCTTAGAATCCAGCCAAGTGTAGATTCTATCAAACTGCTCTAAGACGGTGAAGATTCTTTCAGAATTTAGGCTCTGGGCTTGGAGGGCTTTCCTCTTTGTCTCCAATGCTGTCAGATTAGCTTTGTACATGGCTTGCTGAGCCAAGAGCCGCTCGTTTTCCCTTTGGAACTGTTCTTGATTGATTCCTTTACCGTAGAACAGCTTAAAGAGTTCTCGCTCATTCTGTCCCAGCTCTCGTAATTGCATTTCAGCTACACGAATGGCATTAAGCAGTTCAGGGTTCCTGTCCGCCATCATGCGTTTAGCTTCTTCTTTCGCTAGAGCGAGTACGGTTTTGTTCTCTACAACCTGCTTCAAGATTTGGAGGGCTTGTTCTTCGAGAGGGGCCGCTTTGAGGTATTGGCCCTTGCAGACAGCAGAAGTTTTGCTTCGCGTTGTAGAGCAGACGTAATAGCGAACTCCTTTAGAATAACTTCCAACCATATTTCCCGCACAGATGCGACATTTCAGGATGGTCTGAAGCACAAACGGAGAATCGTCTCGGCGAGAGAATTTTCGATTTGCGAACGAAGGGGAACGATAGGCTGCGACGGTTCTGTTGGCTTTCTCCCAAGTTGTTCGGTCTATGATGGGTTTAAGGACGGGGGTTTCGCTGATAATACCGTTCCATCTTAAATATCCGTCGCAATAGATTTCTCGTTTAATGCAATCTCCCAGAAATTTCGTGAGAAAGGCTTTTCCTCGGCGGGTGCGGTAGCCTTGTAGGAATAGGTATTTTGCAGCAGAGCGAGTGCTCGCCCCTTTTGATACACGCTCGAAAAGAATTTTCAGCATTTTTGTCTCGTTTGACAACCACTCCAGACGCTTGAATGGCTTGTTGTAAGTTGCCCCGTAAAACACATAGCGGGTTCCTTGGTAGTGTCCAAGGCGGGCACCTTTTTCCATGCCAGGTCCGACCCTCTGTTGAATCCGCGCTCTTTCCATTTCGGCAATGCCAAGATGAAGAGTGCTGACGAGTTTATTGTTCGGGTCCGTGAAATCAATCTGCCCTTCTGTAACGGAGTAGACTTCTATGTGCTTTGTTTCCGTTAGTTCTGAGAGGATGCTCAATCCAGCAGAGGCGTTTCTCATGAATCGGTCGATTCGCCATAACACGATTCCGTCGATCTTCCCCCGTTCGCAATCATCCAAGAGACGTACTAGGTCTTTGCGCGTAGTCTTCGCTCCACTTTCGATGTCGGTGTATTGCATTACGGTCACATTCGGCCCGAACTTCATCTTGATGAATTGGAGGTTTGCTTCGAGCTGATTCTCAAGAGAAAAACCCTCTTTTTGGTCTGTTGTGCTGATTCTGCAATAGGTCGCTATAGTCTTGATCTTTTCAACCACTTTTTTCTGATTCATGATTGCGTCTCGCTTTCAACAATGGCGATTGCGGCCATCGCCAAGGCTGTTGCCAAGTTATGTATTGGTCCAAAGTTAAGGTTTATCATCGCGTCTATTTCATTTGTGATGTTTTCATGCACAACTTTCTTATTCGGTTCCATGACAGCACCCTTATGACCAGAGTGGTTGTCGTGTGCATTTCTACCCCGCAAATTCTGGGGAATGGCATATCAGTTTTCATGTCGCAGGCTCTCAGTCTTCCACAGTTGGTCAAGCTGCTTCCGATTGTTGAGGCCGTTTTTCATTTGTCTTTTGTGATTCATCACCGTTCTTGTGTTTCGCTGGCGTCGTCAATAACGAATCCCCCAATTCCCCATTGCTATAGGTCTTGGGGGGTTGGGGGTTTGGAAGGCTCCATACCTTCTTGCGCCCCTTTTTTGTAGCGGTAAGGGTCTTCCCGCTCTTTGCCAATCTGGGAAGTTCATTGGCGATTGTTTTCTCAGGAAGACCGGTCCTCACAGATATTTTGTTGATCGTCGCAGGACCGTTATTCTGCAAGTCCGACAATATGATGCTCCCGGCTTGTTGGGTCTGTTGAAGGGCGGGCAGGGTGTTCGGGTCAACCTCATCAAAAATAATTTTCGATGGGCTGAAATGTATCTTTATCGCTCGCAATTTAGCCCGCGACCCAAAGTTACTCTTGGTCTGGTGCAGACCCACCGTTAGGGAGTCGTCTGTATTTTCGGCCTGCTCGATTCGTAGCACAGACCGGGCTAGATTGAATTTGTAAATGCTTCCGAACGGAGTTTTATGGCCTTCTTGATTCTTCGCTTGATGGTCAAGGACGAGTGTAGATACCCCCAGCTTACGCAAATCCATGAATAAGGGAGTCACCTCTTTGGCCGCCTCAGAGTCAATGCCTCCGGCTGGCCCAAATGAGTCAATAATCACAAGAGCAAACTTGCGCTTATGAATTAAATGGCGTAAGCGGTTCATTATTGATGGGAGCCCTGTACATAACGGAAGGTAATAGAGCTTCTTGGGCGGGTGTTTAAGTCCCATTCCGCGAGCGATCCGTCCAGCGCGTCTGCGCTGTTCATCTTGGCTGAGTTCCCAGTCTAAATAAAGTACGCGTTCTTTATCGAGCGGAAAGCCAAGAAATCTGTGACCACTTGCCATCGCTGTAGCCAAGCCAAGGGCGATATAGCTCTTGCCTTTGCCGCCTTCCCCATGAAGAATGGTGGAGTGCCCTTTCGCTATCAAACCTCCGAGTATCGGATTCTCTACGGGCGGTTCTGGAATCTTTCCTAATGAAACAGGCTTAGCCCAATCGGAATTGTTTGTCGGAACAGGAAGTTCATGAACGGCCCGCATTTCGGCAATTCCATTCATAGCCTTTGACAGCGTCTGATAGGCCCTTTCAGTATCGTTGACAATAATCCCCGCTGTATTTTCAATGGCATTCCTAACCGCGTTGTAGATTTCGCGCTCAAGTAGCTCATCAATGAGTGCTTGGTATGGTTCTTTGCGCGTGTTCTCCAGCACAAACTTGGGGTACCGTCGCTTCACCACTTTCAACGAAGGTATCACTCCGTACATTTTGTAGTAGTCGCGGATATACATGAACACACAACGATGCGGGCCATAAAAGTAATTGGACGAAATGTTGGCTTTCGCCAAAGGCTTCAAATCCTGCGTATCCAGAATTTTGGAAAGTAATCGCGTCTCAATGTTTGCCATGTTGCCCTCCTTGGGCTGTACAGCGGTACAAGAAGGCACCAGAACAAAGAACGCCTGCCCCATTGGCCCGGTCGCGCTCGGTGAGAGCCAGCGATTTCCAATGGGAACAGGCGTTCGTACTTGATAATGGCAACCGGGTCCGCTCCATTTTATTTGGTGATACTGAGGAAGGGCCAATAAAAAACCCGACTCAGCGCAATTCAGAATAATGGCTTTGTCGGGTCCAATATGAGGATTTTGGCAGGACCGGGCTATATCTACATCGCTTGCTATGTGAACTTCAGTAGTGAAAGTTAACAAAAGAAGTTTGTAAGTGTCAAGCGGGGAAAATGCTGTTTCCCGTCGATCACTATCGAATCGATAGCGATAAATCGCCATTGAAGGCGTCGATTGCATAACATCCAATGCTGGCACGGCATTATTTTTAATAACCCTCGTGTGTCTTGTCTGCCTCGCCGATTCCTGAACCTAGTTCGGCTAAAGGTGGGTGCTATCATCGAATCGCTGGGTGCGTTCCTCGTGCGGCACCTCCATATCTGATCGTCTGCGAGTACACTCGATTCTTCAAAATGTAGTGAATACCCGCCGGAGAAAAGGCCTTCGCTCGGCGCGGCTTATACCCCATCGCAGTTAACTTGGCGGCGATCTTTGCATAAGAATTCCTGCCCATTCTAAGCCGTCGGGCAATTCTGACGATTTCGGCTTCGCCTTCATTGATAACGAGTTTTTTGTTCTGGACTGAATAACCCGTCGCCACCCCACCGCCACAATAGCCACCAAGCGCCAGCTTCCGTGCTTTTCCCGCCATCATTCGGGTTTTCAGGATATTTTTATCCAACTCCGAAAAAATACCCAGCATTGATCGCATCGCTGAGGCTGTTGCGTCAGCACCATTGACCTGTTCGGTCACAGAGATAATGCGGACACCGTTGGATTCAAGAGTTCGTGTTGCCAACAGTTGTAAAAATAAATCCCTCGCCAGACGGTCGTAACGATAAATGAGCAAAACATCGTAGCGGTGTTCTGTCGAACTTTTGAGGAGCTTTTGAAAAGACGGTCTTTCCAGCGTCCCGCCGGAATAAGCTCGATCTTCAAAGGTTTCTACGTGGCGGAGTTCTGGGTGGGATTTAATGTAGGAGTGACAGGCATGAGCTTGTAGCTCGATTCCAAGCCCTTTCTCGCTTTGCGAATTTGAGGACACCCGAAGATATATCGCTGTTCGCTTGAACGCAGGCCCCGCTTCGCGCTGGTCCGTAGCGCGGGCGGGCATTGTATCAGGGCTCCAAAAAAGGCGGGGCTGTCATTAGCAACATTATACAAAAGCGGCTATTTTTCCGTCGAGAAATGGCTTTTTTAAGCTCGTCGTAGAAGTAGATCAGTTTTGGCTAGTAGGCGGGTTTGGCAAGGCAAATCTGGGATGCGATCCAAGAGGCGGTAAGGGGTTTTTAAGCGGCGATCAGGGCTAAGCTGGGGCCAAGCATGGGGTTAAGGCTCCAATCTTTCAAAGAAGCTCTAATCGCTTAGTTCGTCGGAGAAATGATTCAAAATATCAAAAGGTTCAGGAACATTTTAATGAGCTAATGGCTGGAAAAGTAATAGATATTCAGACCAAACACCCAGCACAAACATTTATGTGTATGTTCATCCAAGTTGAATGAGCTTGGAGGCTTGCTGGATAATAACTTCGATTTATTGGAGAATCATGGCGTGACGGTATTTCGATATTTTGGCGGGCTTGTCTTGCTCAGCACTTTAACTTCTACGGTCAACGCTCATGGCGGATTCAGTGGAAGCGAGGGTGCTACTTGCACACGGAAATTCGTGAGTACATTTAACGAAAACAACGACGCATCCATCCCTGGGAAGGCTTTACGTGAATTTTCCAAGACCGTCCTTTGGGATCACGAGTTTCATATACACGACATCAAGAATATATTGCCGCCCTTGTTGTCTTCCTCTGGAAAGACCGCCGTCCAGCTGATTGCCGAAGTGGAACCCATTAGCAAGTCCATTTCCGAATCGGATCGGATGCGCTTATTAAAAAAATGGTCATCATTCTTAAAAGCAGCGAGTCGGGCTGTTCCTGCGGAACACCACGAGTCCATGAATTATTACCATGGCTATTGTGGTCCATTTGAAAGTATAAAGTCGATAGGAGAGGATGTCGGGGTAACTCTGCTAAGCCCTATCGGTTTATTACTTGGTCAAGCCTATGGTCTAGCTGGTCCTTTCTTTTTAATTTCCGACACAGCCCTGCTCCTTCCAAACGCGATTGGGAAATT
>JAYWEN010000073.1:0-6713 GCA_043779245.1 Elusimicrobiota bacterium
GGTGAACTCCCACATCACCGTCTCAATTTCGTCTCCAGACATCTGTCCATGGACGACGCCGATTGAGACGCCCGGCACGAGCGCTTTTAGGAAATGAAGACGTGTGTTCAAGGACTGGACACGGTTGTGGACGTAAAACACTTGGCCTTTTCGATCGAGTTCTTTTTGTATGGCTGCCTTGACGACATCGTCCTCGTAAGGTCCCACGTGAGTCGCGATCGGAAGTCGTCCCACCGGAGGCGATTCGATGATCGAGAGTTCGCGCATTCCTGAAAGCGCGAAGGATAATGTGCGCGGGATTGGCGTCGCGGTGAGGGTGAGGACGTCTAAATGCTGACGGAGCTTCTTGATGCCCTCTTTATGCTTGACCCCGAAACGATGTTCTTCATCGATGACAAGCAGGCCTAAATCATGAAAGACAATTCCTTTCTGTAAGAGCTTGTGCGTTCCGATGACGATGTCTACCGTGCCATTGGCCATGGCTAAAAGCGTTTCCCTTTCTTCTTTGGCGGATTGAAAGCGTGAGAGCAGGCCGATGGTCGCGGGGTAATCGGCGAAACGCTGCTTGAAGGTATTGTAATGCTGCTCGGCTAAAATCGTCGTTGGAACAAGCACGGCGACCTGCTTGGAATCCGAGATCGCTTTCATCGCGGCGCGCATGGCCACTTCGGTTTTTCCGTAGCCTACATCGCCCAAGACGACACGGTCCATCGGTCGCGCGGCTTCCATATCTTTCTTCACTTCATCAATCGCTTTGAGTTGATCCGGCGTCTCATCGTAGAGGAAGGAGGCGGCGAACTCTTGCTCCAAATGGGAATCTTCCGGATAAGCATGCCCCGGCAATGCGGCGCGCGCGGCGTGAAGCTTGAGTAAATCTTTCGCGAGGGCTTGGATACTTTCTTGGACACGCGCTTTAACGCGCTCCCAGGTGTTGGTGTCCAGCGAGCTTAGGCGCGGAGATCCGCCTTCAGAACCCGAATACTTTTGGATTTGTTTGAGCTCATATAAAGGAACGTAGAGCTTGTCCCCCTTGGCATATTCCACGCGCAGGTATTCCGCATCGTGCCCGCCGGCATGCAACAGGTCGAGTCCTTTGTAGCGGCCGATGCCGTAATGCTCGTGCACGACGTAATCCCCACGCTTGATGTCCTGGATTTCGCGAACTGGGGCTGAGCCTTTGAAGGTCGGTAGCCGCGGGCGATGGCGGTGGCGACCAAAGATTTCGGCATTGGTGGCGACAAATAATTCCTTAGAGAAGAATCCCGAGCGCAACGGACCTACGATAAACTCCATACCTTCAGTGGCCTGCGACCCCAATTGTTCTTCAAGGAGCTCCTGTAAGCGCTCGCTTTCGCCGCCGTTGTGGCTGAAGAAAATGACTTTGCGGCCTTCGGCCTTCGCCTTTCGGATCTCCTCAGCGGTGCGAGGTATTCCTGACGTGAGACCTGTCGTGGATTTGAAGCCAAGGTCGAGGGCACCCATGGGGGCTAGGCTTTTGTAAAGAATACCCTCACCCCGACCCTCTCCCTCAACAGGGAGAGGGGGAACGGCTGTACCTTCTCCCTGCTGAGGGAGAAGGCGGCGAAGCCCGGTTGAGGGTTCCACGTCATCCCAAAACCAAATGACGTCGTCTGAAATATAATCGCGTAAAGATCCGGTGGCTTTGGCTTCTTTGAACGGTAAAAGTTTCTGGGGACCGAGATAGCCTTCGGAGCGCTGCGTTCCAGGGCTAAAGGCGCGGATGGATTCGAGCGCATCGCCATCAAAAAGAAGTCTCCAGGGTTTATCAATCGCCGCCGGCCAAATGTCCATGACCTCGCCGCGTACGGCGATCTCGCCTTCCATCTCGACCATATCCGTTCGCGAGTAGCCCCCTTGCGCCAGTTTCTCCAGCAGCTGCGTTCGCGGATAAGGTTGTCCAGGTCGCAGCTCTAGGGTTTGGCTCTTCAGTTGCTGAGGCGAATACATTGGCTTTTCGAATGCCGCTTGGGAACAAAGGAGAATCGCATGCTTGGCGGATGTCCATTGACCGAGAGCCGAGATGCGCATCGCTTCATCCAGCTCGGATACAAAAACGACGGCGGGGCGCCGCTCGTGCGGGACAAGCGATGTCCAGGCATCGAGATCGGCGGCCAGCCCGTCAGCCTCTTGATCTTCAGCGGTGACAAGAACTACCGACTTCTTGAGCGCCATTGAGAGCCCAGCCACGAAAAACCCTTTGCTTCCGCCCGGAAGACCGGTGAGCGTCATGGGGTTTTGGACTGAAAGTTTCTCGAGCAAAGACGAAGGAATCGACAAGATATCCGTTGTTTCAGAGCGCATTCAAGAATTCTACCTTGCTTGGTTCTTGTTTTAGAGTCCGAGTTTTATTTTTTGCGAGGAGATGAGTAAGCCAAGATCTTCTTTTCTCTGGGAATTCAAGGGCGATTCTTTGACCATGTTTTCCCATAAGGGCGCTTTTAAAGCCATCACGGAATAGACGTTATCCCGCGCTTTGGGATCGATTTTCAGATAGCCAGCCAGCGCGTCAAAGTCTGAACGTTTAAGATTGTTTTTTTTGCCGTTGATGTTGAGAGCGGATTCCTCATCTCGAATGTAGATGCGACTGGAAACCAAATCGTAGCAGGGCGATAGACGTAGGAGGCCTTTGAGGTCTCGGATGATCGCCCAGTTTTTGAGATGCATGTCGCCATTGCCAATGAGAAAACAATAGAGCACGCGTTCAAAAAGTCTGAGCACTTCAAGTCCTGGTGCCGTAGCATGCTTCCAGAGGGCTTTGCCGATAGCTTCGATGGATCCCTTGTATTTCGAATCGCTCGTGAACCCCAGAATCTGTGCCATGTCTTCTTTGTGTATCTTTTCTCCCTCCTGTGATTTGTCAAATCGAAGGACGACGTAACAATATTTCCCATCGGCCATCGGAAACAATCCATGGGGTGGAACTTCCAAGCCAGACGCAGCCGCCATGGCCATGCAGAGGTTTTCCGTTATCGGAAGCTCGGGATATTCCGTTGGTTCGGGCTTGAGAATGTGCGTTCCCCCTGAGGGCGCGATGAGGAGTTCCGTTTTTTGATCGTTCAGCCGAACAAGCGTTTTGATCTGTACTCCAGAGATTGAGAACAGTTTTTGTTGAGATTCACGTAACTGGATTGGAATGTCCGGCGTGGAGAAAGGAATTGTTGGCGCACGCGAAACCCCGAACAGAGGTCGAAGGCATTTTTCGTGATAGGGCCCATTCTCAATCGGCAAATGACAGGCGAGGCATTGCTTAATCATCGATTGGTTCCATGGGCTCAATATGGACAGCTCCGATGCAGTTCTCTCCAACCGCTAGCAGAAGCGCAAATTTATCACCCCGATTAATTTTATATTTCGTGGATTCAAGTTCAAGAAGCCAACCTTCCGGTAGGAGACCGTCAAAGAAAGGCGGGAAAGAATCAAATTCATAGGGATCGCTTTGTAGTGGGATGGACACGCTGATGGGTAACGAATCATGGCGGTTCACATAAGCACTGTCATAAATAAACCGGTAGTGGTTTCCGATTTTGGACAAAACTCCGGCTCGCTCATTGGCATAAAAAACAGCGGCTTGTTCTGTCATAAGTCTCTAGGAAGATCGATTGGGCCTAGATGCTTGCCAAAAAATTGCAGCACTTTGTTGAGGGTGTCCGATCGAAGCGAGTCCTTCCCTTGCTCCAAATCGCGAATAAAGCGTAAGCCTACACCCACTTTTACGGCCAGTTCTTTTTGCGTTAGGCCAGTTTTGGCGCGGCTAGATTTCACGAAATCTCGAATCGCTTGGGTTGACATAAGTTTAGTATACCCTGAAGGGTATACTTTTTCAATTAAAACGTGCCTGGTTTAATATATGAAAAAATGCACTGATAACAGCTCTCAGTTATACCTTATCGGGTGTACTTTATAAGGTTATTGCCCGAGCTTAAAGACTTTCATATCACTCGTGCGGATGCGGTCGGGGCTGTCGGTTCCTGCCGCGACGTAGAGGTAAGGGCCTGGGGCGGGTGTTAAAGGAAGGCAAGAAAATGAGACCGCACCCTCGGCATCTGTGACCAGCGTGCCTTGGCGCTCGGCGAAGTGGAGCGGTTCGAAGCAGCCAAATTGAATTTTGCGTTTAGCAATCGGCTGATGAAGGCTGTTCTCAATCTTTACGGTGAACTCAAGTGTTTTAGGCGTTTTCAATTCGATCGTCAGATATTCCTGTAAAACACCCGCTAAAAAGGAAACTTCTTTGCTCGCCAAAACGGTTTCGTCTGTGCCCAGCGCTTGGACGTCCAAGGTTTGACGTTTCTTCGCGAGCTTGGGCAGCTTGAAGAATCCCTGAAACCAGCCGTGCCCGGAACCATCCAAATATTTCCAATCGCTGTCGTTCAACGCATAGCGAACATACGCCACATCGTCTCCGGTGTTCACTAAGATTGGGACCGGCTGCTGGATTGGGTAGAGGTGGTTGGACTTGGGTTCGACTGGAATAATTTCATTGTAGGCAGCAAGATCTTTATAAACCTGGCGCGGCACGCCGGCTTGATCTTTTTCGCTATCCGTTGGAATTCCTAGTATCCCGTTCCATTCCCACGGCTCATTATCGTGGGTGTCGGGATCGCGAGGGTAATGCCAGGTGTCGATCCAGGACACGAGAATATTCCCCGCGGCATGACCTTCCAGCGTGGCTCGAGCGCTGTCTAAATCCTTCAAACTTTGATTGTATTCGTTCAAGCCTCCCACGCCGCCCGCAGCGGTTTGGCTTGCCTCCGAGACCGAGTAGCCGCCCGTCTCTCCGACAATGAGCGGACGATCGGACGCAAAACGGTCGACGAACCATCGCGTCATCCCCGCGTGTCCCATGGCAAAGACAATCGATTTGGGCCAGAAGCCAAAAAGATTAAAAGTCACGAAATCGAAATCGTGATGATCCATGAACGCCAAGGGCGGCCAACTATCCATTGAGACGGGCCGCGGATCGATGGCTTGAATCGATCGCTTTAGGCGGCGAAAAAATTGGAGCGTTTCGGCTGTACCCGTGTCGAGGATGGCTTCAGGAGAAGGCTCGGTCATCAGCAGATAGCCCAAAACGTTGTCAGAATCCTTCGACGTTGTGGCGACGCTTTCGACTTGGCGAATGGCGGCCTGCTGATTGCGAGCATCGGAAAAGTCTTGCTTGGGATCAAGCCAGATTCCCTGGATGACCATGAGTCCGTTGTCTTTGGCGAGGGCAAGATCTTCGGAATCTAGAGCGTCCCATGTTCGTATGGTATTCACGTGCGCGGCTTTCATTCGTTGGAAATCCAATTTCGTCCAGCCGCGATTGGTGTTTGTATAGGATACGCCCGGATGCTGATGCGGTCGCCACGGCGCGTAGCCGATCCCGCGCACGTAAAAGGGCTCGTTGTCGACGTAAAAACGGCCCTCGCGGATTTCGGTGCGGGCGGCTTCTAACGGCAGCGAAAAGCGAAGAGCGAACAGCGAAAAACTAACAGCTGCTATTCGCTTTAGGCTCTTTGCTCTTCGCTTTTCGCTGCCGTTCACTTTTTCTCCATCAACATCGCATACGCCTTTGGCTTACGCGGTCCGGCAAATTCACTTTCCCAAAAATTCTGGATACGAAATTTGTCGCTAAACAACGTTTCGAGTTCGGAGCGCGTGAATCGATGGGGGGCTTCACCCTCACCCCAACCCTCTCCCTGCAGGGAGAGGGCGGTCGTAGATAGTGCGGGTGAGGGTTCTTTCTCACTAAACACCTTGAGCATGTAGAGGCCGCCTTTCCGCAGCACGCGATGAACCTCTTCAATCGCCTTCGGGCGATCCTGTGGATCCAGCACATGAAAGCATCCTCGGTCGTAGGCAAAATCGATGAAGCGACTCTCGACGGGTATGTCGCGAATGTCTCCTTGTTGGAAAAATCCAAAGAGGCCGGCATTGGACGCGTTTTCGCGCGCGATCACGACGGCCGTGGGACTGATATCGATTCCGATCACATTGAATCCATGTTGAATGAGGTACACCGCGTCGTGCCCGGGCCCCGTGCCGATATCCAAGGCCTGACCGACAGGCACAGTGCCATCAGTCACCAATCGAACCAAGTCCGCATCGGGCCCGCCTGCGTTCCAAGGGAGCGCTTTTAGAGGGGATTGCGAGTAAACCTCCTCCCAATGGTGAGGGTCAAAAGACATACGCTTATTTTAGCTTTCTTAATCAGTCTGAAAAATAGAACTGATGTGGAAGGGCTATTAGAACTCCTTTACAAAGCAGGCCATCCGGCCTAACCTTACCGCGTTGCTATCCCTGGTTTTATGAAAATTAACATGGGCGTTACAGTCCCGACATATAGTCGTAACGTACGAACGCTATAGTTCTTATAGACCAATTATCTTAGCGGAGGATGACGTATGGCCCAGCAAGTAAACGATAAAGAAGACGTGCTCAATGAGGTGAATGTTATTCCCCTCGCCGATCTTTCTTTGGTGCTGCTCATTATTCTGATGGTGCTGAGTCCGATGGTTAGCCAATCCCTTATTCAAGTCGCCGCGGCTAAAGCCGCCGCTGCACAATTTCAAGAAGAACTTCCTGCGGCCGCCCCTGAAACGCCGATCATTGTGAGCTTTGCGCCAGGCGCCTTAAAGCTCAATGGCGCGGTGATGGATTCCGATATGGCTTTTGTCATGCACATCGATGGCGTGATGCAACATCGCAAAGAC
>JAYWEN010000074.1:0-7041 GCA_043779245.1 Elusimicrobiota bacterium
CGGACTCTCGAAAGATTTATTGGTCGCCCCCTACGCGACGGGACTGGCCGCGATGATCGACCCATCAGAGGCGGCTGAGAATTTTAGGCGGCTGGAAAAAATGGGCGCGTCGGGACAGTATGGATTTTATGAGGCGCTTGATTTTACGCCGACACGCCTGCCGGAAGACAAAACGGTGGCCATCGTTCATGAATTCATGGCGCATCACCAGGGAATGACTGTCGTTTCTTTGGCGAACGTGCTCTGCGATGGAAAGATCCGCGATTTCTTTCACGCGGAGCCGATGGTTCAGGCCACCGAGCTCCTTCTCCAGGAGAGAACGCCGCGTAACGTACCGCTCGTGCGGCCGCGCATCGAAGATCGTGAGGGCGAAGTTCGCTCGCTCGTCCCTCTCGTGTTGCGCCGCTTTTATTCCCCCCACGACACCCCGCCGCGAACTCATCTTTTGTCCAACGGCCGTTACAGCGTCATGATGACAACGGCGGGCTCGGGGTATTCCCGCTGTCGGAACATGGCCTTGACCCGCTGGCGTGAAGATTCGACCCGCGACACCTGGGGCACCTACTTTTATCTTCGCGATGTTCAATCGGGTAACGTTTGGTCGGCGGGTTTTCAGCCCGTTGGCGCACAGCCGGAACGCTATGAAGTCGATTTTTCCGAAGATCGGGCAGAAATCATTCGCTGGGATGGCTCGCTAGTAACGACGCTCGAGGTCGTGGTGTCTCCTGAAGACGATGCAGAAATTCGTCGCATAACTATAAAGAATTCAGGGTATCAGCCCCGCGAAATTGAAGTCACGTCCTATGCCGAAGTCGTATTAACGACTCCCGCGGCCGATCTCGCGCATCCCGCCTTCTCCAATTTATTCATCCAATCGGAATATGTTCCGGAAGTAAACGGCTTGCTCTTTTCGCGTCGACCTCGCTCGCCCGAAGATCCTTCCCTCTGGGCCGCCCATGTGCTTGTCGTAGATGGCCGCACAGAAGGTGAAGTCCAATACGAATCGGACCGCGCTCGCTTTCTCGGACGCGGCCGCACGGTTCGCACGCCCAGCAGCGTGTTCGATGGAAAACCGTTGTCCAATACGGCGGGAGCCGTTCTTGATCCCATCATGAGTTTGCGCCGGCGGATTCGTTTAGAACCGGGCGAAACCGCACGGCTTATGTATTCGACCATCTTGGCGCACTCCTCGGAAGAAGCCAAGGGGTTGGCCGATAAATACCATGACTTGGCGATGTTTGAACGTACCGTAACTCTCGCCTGGACGCACGCGCACATTCAGCAGCATCACTTAGGGATAGAGCCCAGCGAAGCCCACCTCTACCAAGACATGGCGAGCCGCATTTTATATTCCCAAGCAGGATTAAGGCCGGGCCATGAAATTTTGCAGCGCAACACGCGTGGCGCACCTAATTTGTGGGCCTACGGAATCTCAGGCGATCTGCCGATTGTTCTTTTGCGTATCGATGAGGAAGATGACCGAGGCATCGTGCGTGAGCTCTTGCGGGCCCATGAATATTGGCGTATTAAAAACCTTTCTGTGGACCTCGTTATTATCAACGAACGTGGAGTGTCTTACGCCCAGGAACTCCAAACGACTTTAGAAAATTTAGTCCGTGCCAACCAAGCCATGCTTCGCCAGGAGGCGCACGTGACAGATGGAGACATCTTTGTCTTGCGCGCCGATCGCCTGTCACTGGAAGACCGCATTCTTCTTCAAACCGCGTCCCGAATGATTTTCTTGAGTCGGCAAGGAACTTTAGCGCAACAAATGGCACGAGTGGAAGGCACGCCCAAGACGCTTGAGCAAAGTTTCCCCTGGCCCGGCAAAGGCTGGATGGATGGGATTCATCTGGCCGACCTCGTGTCGCCAGCCCCTCGAAAAATACAGGACACAGCCAAAAAGCCGAACCTCCAATTTTTTAATGGCCTCGGAGGTTTTTCCCAAGATGGATTGGAATATGTGACTGTACTTGGTTCTGAACAATGGACGCCGGCGCCCTGGATCAACGTGATTTCGAACCCGCAGTTTGGATTTCAAGTGTCCGAGTCCGGGGCCGGGTACACCTGGTCGGTGAATAGCAGGGAGAATCAACTGACGGCGTGGTCGAACGATCCTGTCACCGACCCGGTGGGCGAAACCTTTTACATCCGTGACGAAGATACGGGCGAGGTTTGGACACCCACGCCACTTCCCATTCGTGAGCACACCTCGCCCTACGTGTGCTCTCACGGCCCCGGATACAGCCGTTTTACTCACGTCTCCCATGGAATCCAATCTGAGCTCTTGCAGTTCGTCCCTCCAGAGGATCCGGTGAAAATTTCGCGTCTCACGTTGACCAACCAATCCCGCGACTCGCGTCAGCTGTCGGTCACGGCTTACCTGGAATGGGTCCTTGGGACATCGCGGGCGGCTTCTCTTCCTTTTATCATCACGGAAATCGACCCCACCACACAGGCGATCCTTGCACGAAATCCTTGGAACACGGAATTTGGGCAGCGCGTGGCTTTTGCGGATATGCGCGGGACGCAAACAAGCTGGACTGCGGATCGAACCGAATTTATCGGCCGCAACGGCACACTGAGCCAGCCCTTCATGATGGAGAGCCGTGACCCGCTTTCCGGCCGTGTGGGAGCGGGCCTAGATCCCTGTGCCGCGCTGCGGTCGACCGTCGAACTTCGCGCAGGAGCATCCATCGAAGTAATTTTCTTGCTCGGACAAAGTGCGGATCGTCAGAGCGCCACCGAGTTGATTCAACGCTACCGGGTCACACATGTGGAATCGGTCCTGAGCCAAGTGAAGAAACAATGGGAAAACAATTTACGAGCCGTTCAAGTTCGCACGCCTGATCCGGCAATGGATCTCATGCTGAATCATTGGCTCTTATACCAAACGCTCGCATGCCGCCTCTATGCTCGGGCTGGTTTCTATCAAGCGGGAGGCGCCTACGGTTTCCGCGATCAGCTCCAAGACGTGATGGCTCTGACTGTCTCTCGACGCGATATCGCCCGTGAACAAATCTTACGCTCAGCGAGCCGTCAGTTTCACGAAGGCGACGTTCAGCATTGGTGGCATCCGCCCACTGGCCGCGGCGTGCGTACGCGAATCTCCGATGATCTTCTTTGGTTGCCCTTTGTTGTTTCCCATTACCTCGAAGTCACGGGCGACACCTCGATTCTTGATGAACCGGTCGCATTCCTCGAAGGCCCGACTATTCCTCCGGGAAAAGAAGACATGTACTTTTTGCCCAACGTGTCGGCGGAAACCGCCTCGATCTTTGAACATTGTGCCCGCACGCTGGATCGCAGTCTCGCTGTCGGCGCTCACAATCTCCCGCTGATGGGCTCAGGCGATTGGAACGATGGCATGAACCGCGTCGGAATCGAAGGCAAAGGCGAAAGTGTTTGGCTGGGATGGTTCTTACACACAACGCTCTGGGAATTCGCCAAAACCGCCGAAGCCCGCGGAGAAACCGCTCGCGCCGAGAAATGGAGAGTGCACGTGAGCGAACTCAAAGCGGCGCTTGAACGCCACGGATGGGATGGAGATTGGTACCGCCGAGCCTATTTCGACAACGGCATGCCACTGGGTTCGGCGACCAACAGCGAATGCCGCATCGACTCGATTGCGCAATCCTGGGGAGTTCTTTCGGGCGCCGCCGACCCGGCGCGGGCAGCCCGTGCGATGGCGGCCTTCTCGGAACATTTGGTACGCGCGCGCGACAATCTGGCCCTCCTCTTTACGCCGCCCTTTAATCAAACCAAACCAAATCCTGGCTATATTCAAGGTTACCCGCCGGGGGTTCGAGAAAACGGCGGCCAATATTCGCACGCTGCTGCTTGGGCGATATTAGCTTTCGCCGCTCTGGGTGACGGAGATAAAGCGGTCGAACTTTTCTCTATGCTCAATCCCATCATGCATGGAAATAGCCGGGAAGCGATAGAGCGTTATAAGGTGGAACCCTATGTAATGGCCGGAGACGTATATGCGGAAGCCCCCCATGTGGGCCGCGGTGGCTGGACGTGGTACACAGGGTCAGCAGGATGGATGTACCGGGCTGGTATCGAATGGATTCTAGGTTTTCACCTGCGAGGAACATCTCTTTTTATGGATCCTTGTATTCCCCATGCCTGGCCCGGATTCGATTTATCGTTTCGATACCACTCCGCTCGCTATGACGTGAAGGTCGAGAACCCGAAGAATGTGTCGAGAGGAATTGTGTCGGTGGATGTAGATGGAAAACCCGTTCGGGGTGGCGTCGCCATCCTGCTGATGGATGATGACGCCCAACATCAGATTCGAATCGTTTTAGGCTAGTGAACGGGCGTAGGCTTGAGGCTTGTGGGTTCTTCTTGCTGGGTAAATTGAGGGCATTTGCACAAGCTGCAAGACCGGCTCATCGGACGATGGCTGCGCTGAAAATGACCGCAGGTACACTGCGCCATGTTGGAACCAGTCAACCAGCCGATATCTCGATCGTAACCTGCCATATAAAATCACCTTGTATTGAAAAGAGTAGAGATTGTGCGACGCCTTTACTGTAGCATTTAGGCTTTCATCATTCCTATTCGACAGGTGTCGTCCTGAAAAGGTTACGAAAACGCCTGTACCCTTCGCCTTCCCGAACCGGTCTAACAGAGTATGACAATTAAAAAACGTTACCTGGCTCTCGTCCCCTTGGTTTTAATGGCTTTCAGCACTCCTTCGATCGCTAAAGGCAATAGTTACCCGAATGGTGTTGAAGGGGTGGTCCAGGATGTGAACACGGTCAATGGTACGATTTCAGTCAGACAGAAGAGCGGCATCATTCAAATTCTTAAAGTGCTGCCAAAAACGACCATTTACCGCGACGGGCATGAAGTAGCGCTCTCCGACATCAAGACCGACGACCTCGTGAACGTCCAATACCCTGGTTCCAACCTGAACAAAAAATAAGCAGACGTGCCGCGAAGGGCTTTTATTTAGGGTAATGCCGATGCTTCGGCAAGGCAGGGTTCATCACGTCCCAAGGCGCCGCGTGGGCCGTGAAGATGTCGTATTTCGGTTTGAACCAAGAGGAGTCGTCCAGGCTAGACGCCGCGAGGCCAATCCGAACCGACGGTTTGTCCGACTCAGCCCCCGTAAGCCTTGAACCGCAATCGGCGCAAAACCCACGCTTATGTAACTCCCCTTTTACACGCTCGGTGAAGTGATATTTGGGAACACCTTTAGTCCACTTCAATGCGGCCACTGGAATCATCACGACAGGGACATACCCCCCACCGGTCACTTTCTGACAGGTCCGGCAATGACAATTGAGCATTGCGACCGGCTCGGCCGTACATTCATACCTCACCGCTCCGCAAATACAGCCCCCCGTGAAGGGCGCCACCGTTCCGTTTTTCAACTGGATCATGAGTTCGATGAGTTTACAACAGAAGAAACCAGCTGCAACAGCGGGAGCCCATCATATTTTTGGCCATGATCTGAAACCCGCGCAAACCGTCGGCGGCTCCAAGTTCGAGTACGATAAGTTGATCATTGACTCAAGTAGGGGCTTCCTGTAAATACTATCTATGACCAAGGAGGTCTTTTATGGAGTCTAAGAAACGGCACAATTTTTATTTCGTAATTTTGCTTTCGATTGGTGTCGGAGCCCACGCTCATGCGGCTCGCATGCAATGTCCCGATGCACCGGATCAAATCCACGCGCGAGAGATCACCGCCACTTCCGCCCCCGAGGTTAAGCTGCGCACGCGATTACAGGATGATTCGAGCGGATGGAAAGCGGCTGTACGCCCATTAATTTCTAAAGCGGTGAGTTTGGCGAAAGCCGAGCGCGCGGCATCGATCGAATCAGGAGTCGAGAATGGATGCAAGTCACCGCAGATTTTTATCGGTCAGCTCACGCCCACGACCCAAGTGTCGGGCTGCGATCACCGGATCGTGACGCGTCCGGCCGATGAAGGCCACGTCTGGGTACAAGTCATCGCGATCTGCAAATACACGTCCATGTGCTGCACGATGGAGGAGCCGGCACCTGCGGGGACCAAATCTGAGGCACATGCGGCTGGGGTCACTCTCGAAGGCCCTATCACTGGTCAGCCTGCCAGCCCGAGCACCAGCGCACCTGCTAAATCCTCTAAACACTGAACACCTAAGGCTGAGGGACAGTCTCCACGTGCATCTCTCCCTGAGCGCCGCGATAGGTTACCGTTCTTGAATCCATGTTCACACCGTAAACATGAACGCCTGCCGCGGCAATTTCCCGAAGGAACTCAGGATAGTTTGTCTCTCCCCGTTGAGTGCGCTGGATAGCCCGTTTCAAACTATCCACATTTAGGTTCGCAGCTGGAACCACGCTAAAATCCTTTGGACCGCGTACGGTCAATTTCCCACCCTCTCCGCCATACACGATTTCATACCGCGCAACATTCACCTCATAACCGGTCACACCCGCTTCAATGAACATATTCATGACAATGGGATAGGGCCACCGTTCCCGCTTTGTTAAATCGATCACATCTTTTACTTTAGCTCTATCAAACATACGCACTCCCGAGATTCCTATAAGTTTGTAACCGGCTTTTTTAATCCTCTGTCGGAGAAACTGATCGATGCCATGATAGCGAAAATCAGGCGGAAACAACATCGTGAGCCCACGGGAAATGGGATATCTGGAGGTAAGTGGGTCTGGCGCAAGCCGCTATTGATTTTTGGTTAACAGGTAAGAAACTAATGGGGACAGCCATCGCGGAGCGAATCGACCTAAGTACCTTTTACAACAATTTGACTGTCGACGTTATCCGATCCCGCAATTTCCGTGGCTTTGTCTTCCACAGAGGCTTTATCGGCTTCGCAATGGACATGGCCCTTGAGAGTCACCTTCCCGTCTTTGGCATAGATCTCGATATTGTGCGCGTACCCGATGAGCGCTTTATCACTGACGATGTTATTACGGATCTCCCGTGTGATTCTCGCATCTTCCTTTTTGGCCTTTCGAGCCTCCGCACCCGGTAGTCGGATGTGAGGAAGGAGAGCGGGGGTTTTTTCATTTTGGG
>JAYWEN010000075.1:0-3324 GCA_043779245.1 Elusimicrobiota bacterium
CGACCGCGGCCTCTGGCGCTACCAGGCGCTACGGAATTGATGGAGAGCTACGCTATCAGATTCTGGATTGGGTTTGGGCTGACTTTGATATCACGAAAAGCAAAGCGCGGTTTGTTTCTAACGCCGGGAATGGTGATGCCGTGGCTCTGGCGCCCACAACCACTATTTCGGGCGGCCTTTCAGCGAAACATCAAAGCGGACTTTTCGGCAGTTTCCGAGCGGAGCACATCGGTGATCGCCCCGCGATTGAAGATGAGAGCTTAACCGCGGAAGGATTTACAGTCTACGATGTTTTATTGGGATACCGAATTCACCATTGGGAGTTTAGGTTCGATGTGAAAAATCTCTTTAACACGACGTGGCGCCAGGCACAGTTTGCCAATGAGTCCCAGCTTCAGTCTGAGTCCGCGCCTGTCACCGATATTCATTTTGTGCCAGGAGAGCCTCGTCAATTTATAGGAAGCATCCGCTATTATTTCGGCGGATCTCGTGGCGCCTCTAATCGCTGAGCCTCCTGTCTGGAACGTTATCCAGTTTGGAAACGAAACACCCTTGTATCAAACAATGCAGCGCGGGGGTGTGGGTCCAACAACCGCACCCCGCGTCCTGCTGTATACATTCTTGATTTCAGTAGCTCTGCACGCGGTCCTGCTTTCGAGATCGCATTAGCTATCAGGGGATCAGGTGCCAGGCCACCACTTGTCAGTACTGCCCCCAATTCTTGGGAGGTGGGATTTTTCAGTTCCTATTCTTTTAACAGCTCATCGACTTTGATCGGAATCGTCTTCTGGGATTCTTCGGACAATCCATCGAACGATCCGCGGAGCTGACCTTTTTTATCGACGATGAGAAAATGGCTGTTATGAGACAAGATCAGCTTATTATCAAAGGGTTCTTGATAGGTTGTGAGGACCTTAAATCCAAAGTACATGAGCTTTGCCAAGGCCGGACGTTCCATTCTCAAAAAATACCAACGCGCTGGATCCGCATTATTATCCCGCGCATACCCTAGTAGATCAGCCAGACTGTCATTTTTGGGATCCACGGTGAATGAAACTAACCAGACGTCTTTTGGGAGACGCTTTTGCAAGCGCGCCATCTGATGCGTCATCTGCGGACAGATATTCCCGCATGAGGCGAAGAAAAAATCCGCTATCCATACATGGCCGAGGAGATCCGATTTCTTAATTTGTTTTGTGCCGAGCGAAGTGGCAGCCATCGCGGTAAAGTCTGGAAGGCTGTCCGCCGCATGTCCGAGCGCGACAAAGAAAAAAACAATGGCCAGACTTTTTAGGTATCGGACGGTAACTCCCATGTTTCTGATCATAATTGAAAGGGACCTCGACTACAAATAAATTAGAATGTTCATTCGATGAGCCCTTTTTCTTCAGCCTTGGCGAGCGCAGGTTTGGTCAGTACGGTGTCTCTTCTCGGAATCGCGACACTTCCCTTCCGCGAGCAGCAGATTAAACGCATTACATTTATTTTGATTAGTCTTGCTGTGGGTGCCCTTTTCGGCGACGCGATTTTGCATTTGCTCCCAAGTATTTTTCGCCACGATGCCCATTCGCTCAAGAGCTCGCTCTTGGTCTTGGCCGGTATCCTCATTTCCTTTATCTTCGAAAAGTTTTTACGCTGGAAGGATCATCATCACGTGCACGATCCTGTTCAGGATTCTCCTTGTATTCATCCGATGGGCCGCATCCTGCTCGTGTCCGATGGATTGCACAATCTGCTCGACGGGATTCTTATTGGGGCCAGCTTTCTAGTCAACCGAGAAGTGGGAATCGCGACCACCATCGCAGTAGCCCTGCACGAGCTTCCTCACGAAATCGGAGATTTTGGAGTGCTCATCCATTCGGGGTATTCAAAAGGAAGAGCGTTGCTACTAAACTTTTTATGCGCTTGCATCGCGATCGCGGGCGTATTTGTTGCCTTTGCGTTTCAATCTAGTATGGAGAATTTTCCTTGGGTTGCTTTGCCGCTCACCGCGGGCTCCTTCCTTTATATCGCCGGCTCAAGTCTTACGCCGGAGCTTCAAAAAGAATATGAGCCCGTGAAATCGTTGGTTCAATGCTTCGCGATGATGGTGGGAGTCGGTCTGATGGTCTGGCTTCTGGTGCTCGAATAGATTATGTATCCTGTCCGTGCTCTCATGGTTCGCAATAGTTTTGTCTATTTTTTAGCCGTTAGTCTTCTCATCTCACAACCCGGATGGGCGGTTATCAGTATTTTTCCAGGCGTCTATCCCAAAGCCCGTCAAGATCAAATGCACCGTCCCTCCGCCGCTCAAGTCAAACGCGCGGGCTCACCTCAGGCTGCCACATTGTCGTCGGCGACTGGGTCCAAACAAGTAGCCGTGATCATCGTTCAATTTCCCGCTGGCGACGCGAGTCTTATTTCAGGCAGCAATAGCATTCAAAGTCTACCGACCATCGATAACTACTTCACCCAAATGGCGAGTTATTACAACGAGGTCTCTTACGGAAAGATCGCACTACATTTCAAATTTTTCGGCTCCTTGGCCGCGGCTCGAAACACAGCCGTTGCTTCAGGAAAATATACATTGGCCCATCCTGAGGAATATTACGGATGCGGCGATGAAGGTGTGGGTTGTTCGGGAAGCGTAACGATTCCGACGCCGGGGTCAGTCAGCGCGAATGGCAATTATTTAATTGCTGATGCCTTGACGATTGCGCGTGCGGCAGATCCCACCTTTACAAGCGCCGCCTACGATGCCGTCATTGTTGTTCACGCGGGAAATGGAAACGAAACGACGTCGGGAAAGCCCGGTGACATCTGGTCCATTTTTTATGCGGATGACCCGGGCTCTCCTATTATTGCCTCAGGCGGCGGGGGTTTTAGCGAAGGCGATGTCGTTCCAGAAACAGAGACCAGTGGAATCTCATCTCCTCTAGGTGTGATGGTTCATGAGTTCGGCCATTCCCTTGGGCTGCCGGATCTTTATAACACCAGTTCTCTCGGGGGGACCTCCGTGGTCGGGAAATGGGAAATTATGGATTCCGGGCCCTATCTCCACAGCGGCGACAATCCCGCTCATATGGGGGTTTGGGATAAAGTAACTCTTGGCTGGATTACTCCCGTTACGGTAACCTCAAAAATCAGCCAAACCCTTGGTTATGTAGAAGTCACGCCTCAAGCGCTGAAGATTCCGGTGCTAAACGGACTGCCACAAGAATATTTTTTAGTGGAATACCGATCGCGGACGAGCGGTACTCTCTATGATCGCTACGTTCCTGGCGATGGTCTTTTGGTGTGGCACGTCGACGATGCGATTACCACGGCTCGAGGTATAAATGCGAC
>JAYWEN010000076.1:0-3646 GCA_043779245.1 Elusimicrobiota bacterium
TGCTCAAAGCGGCAGTACGGTTGCGCAAAGAAGGCTATTACATGCGGCGCCTCTCCGTTCAGGTTCGGTTTACGGGAGACCTTTATTGGGAAGAAAACATCAAAGTGGATGAGACTCAGGATTCTTTAACCCTCCTCACAGCTTTAAAAGAAGCCTGCCGCGAATGGCCTCGAGGCATTCCCTTTCGCGTGGGTGTTACCTTTTCAGATCTGATTCCCAGGAACCGCCATCAACTCTCTCTTCTCGTAAACCCCAAACGAGAAAACCTGGGCGACGCGATGGACAAATTGAACTCAAAGTATGGGAAAGAGACGGTTTCTGTCGGAGAGGTCGCGGCCTTCACTCCGACCCCAACGCGCATCGCGTTCCACCGCGTGCCAGATCTCGAAGAATTTTAAAACATAAAGAATTTGAACGGTTCAACTTCAAGTAGTATGATCGATTCGTGGCTAAAACCGAAGAGCTTGAAGCAAAAATTCGTAAAGTGGTGGAAGTGATTTCCTTTCTACAGCGCGAAAACAAACAGCTGAAAACGGAGTGCGAGTCACTTAATTCTCACGTGTCAATGCTAACGGGCGAAAACAACAACGCCCAGCGAGCGCTCGCCAATTACGATCAGCTGCGTAAGAAGCATGAGCAAGTCACGCACAAGGTAGAGCGTGCCTTGAGCAGCTTAAACGCATTGAGGTCCTCTTGAAGAACGTCATGTACGTGAAAATCATGGGCCACGAATATCCAGTGGAAGCCAACCCCGGCGACGAACTCTATGTCAATCGTCTCGCCCAATTTGTCGAAGAGAAAATGCGTGAAGTGAAACAGGACTCGAAAATCGTCGATTCTTACAAACTGGCCGTGATGGCCGCGATGAATATTACGGACGATCTTTTTCGGATTCAAGAATCTAAAGGTTCCAGCTCGAAGACGTTTGAAAGTAAAGCGGATGAATGGATTCAGGCGTTAGATGCCGCCTTGCAGTCCACCCCTCAAGGCATCTAGAAAGCAGTTGCTCAGTGCCAAAGACAAAATCAAACCAGACGCTTAGCCTTTTCGCCCGGCCCTCGGCAGAGACGATGGCCGATCAGCCGCTTGCGTTGCGCATGACTCCGCGAAGCTTAGACGAGTGGGCGGGACAGGATCTGCTCTTAGGCGAGGGTAAACTTCTCCGCCGCGCGGTCGAGGCCGATCGCCTTAGCTCAGCCATCTTTTTCGGCCCGCCGGGCTGCGGAAAATCAGCGCTCGCTCGCCTCATCGCCAAAAAAACCGAATCGGCTGTCGAAGATTTGAATGCCGTGACAGCAGGAGTCCAAGACGTGCGCGGCGTGATTGACCGCGCGAAAGATCGGCGCGCGATGAACAATCAAAAGACGCTGCTGATCTTGGACGAAATTCATCGCTTTAATCGCTCGCAGCAAGATGCCCTGTTGCCAGATGTCGAACGCGGCTTGTTTACCTTGATTGGTCTCACCACCGAAAATCCTTTTTTTTATGTGAATTCCGCACTCATCTCTCGCGCCCAAGTCTTTGAGTTCAAGCCACTCACTGAACCGGCGCTGGATAAGGTTTTGACCAATGCGTTGAACGATAAAGAGCGCGGGTTTGGCTCAAAATCCATTGATTTGGACGAAGACGCGAAAGCTCACTTGCTTTTTCAAGCAAGCGGTGACGCCCGGAGGCTTCTCAATGCGTTGGAGCTTGCCGTATTGACCACGCATCCCCAAGCAAACGGATCGATTCATATCACACTTCCTGTGATCGAAGAATGCGTTCAGAAACGTTCGCTGGTTTATGACAAAGAAGGCGACCAGCATTACGACATCGCTTCGGCCTTTATCAAGTCGTTGCGTGGGGGAAATCCCGATGCCGCGTTGTATTGGATGGCACGAATGCTCAAGGCCGGAGACGATCCACGCTTTCTCGCTCGTCGTCTTATCATCTCTGCATCTGAAGATGTAGGCAACGCCGATCCGCGCGCTCTTCTCATCGCGCATGCCGCTTTTGCGGCCATCGATTTTGTCGGCATGCCTGAAGGGCGAATTGCATTAGGACAAGCCGTAACCTACATTGCCAGCGCGCCAAAATCCAACGCCGCTTACTTAGCAATCGACAAAGCGATGGCGGAAGTCGAAAGCGGGGTCCCACGTGAAGTCCCGAATCATCTCAAAGATTCCAGTAAAGATGGCGAACGCTTAGGCCACGGCGATGGGTATCTGTATCCTCATGATTTTCCAGGCCATTATGTTTCTCAAGACTATTGGCCCAATCCCACACCACTTTATGAACCAACCGATCTCGGCTACGAAGCCGACATCAAGAAACGATTGACCCAATGGCACAGCCAACCAAAGCCGAACTCCGAAAAGAATTCTTAGCCAAGCGCGAGGCGCTGGACCCTCTGGAGAGAAAGCGAAGCAGTTCGCTGATTCGCCAGAAACTGTTCCAGCATCCGTCCTGGAAAAATGCGACGACTATTTTGTGTTATGTGTCTTTTGGGTCCGAGGTTGAAACACATACTCTCATTCAGGAAGCGCTTCGCTTTAAGAAAAAAGTGGCTGTTCCTCTTATAGATAAAAATAAGGATATCGTCCCGATTTCTGAATTGCAGCGCTTTGGAGAACTGGCGCCCGGGCCTAACCCCGCGGTGCTCCAACCAGCCGTAGAATTTATTCGGCCCTTGGATCCTTCTTTGATTGAGCTCGCCATCATCCCCGCCTGTGTTTTTGATTTACAGGGAGGACGCATCGGTTTTGGCGGGGGATATTTCGATCGGCTGTTGGCCAAAATGCCCCAGGCGTTTCGGATGGGCATAGGCTTTTCCATTCAGCTCACGGCTTCTGTATTGCCCATGGAATCCTATGACATACACATGCAAGCGATCACTACGGAAAAAGAAACTATTACCACCAAAGGTTTATAACTATGAAGATTTTATTTTTTGGCGATGTCATCGGGCGTGTCGGACGCGAGGGACTTTATAGCGTTTTAGCCGATGCGAAAGAAGCGCATCAGCCCGACTTCATTATTGTGAATGCCGAGAACGCGGCGCACGGCAAGGGAATGTCTCCGCGTATCGCTGAAGAGATGTGGCACCGCGGCGTCGATGTTCTCACGATGGGGAACCACACCTTTGACCGGAAAGACATTGCCGACGTGATCGATGACCCGAGAATCCTTCGGCCCGCTAATTATCCGGATGCCGTACCGGGTCATGGATCCGGGGTTTTTCGGAGCCGTTCTGGCGTTTCCATTGGAGTTCTGCAGGTGATGGGTCGCGTGTACATGCCGCTTACCGATTGCCCGTTCAAGACAGCCGAAAAAGAAGTCGCGGCGCTCAAAGAAAAAACCAACATTATTTTCGTCGACATTCATGCCGAGATCACGGCAGAGAAAGCGAGTTTAGCTTGGTATCTCGATGGGAAAGTGAGCGCGGCGGTAGGGACTCACACACATGTCCAGACAGCTGATGAACGAATTCTGCCGGGGGGAACAGCGTTTCTAACAGATGCGGGGGCCTGCGGCCCTCATAACAGTGTCATTGGAACCGAGCCCTCAATTTCAATTCGACGTTTCTTGACCGGCTTGCACGCGCCGATGACGGTAGCTACCGGAGATGCGATGGTCTGCGGCTGCGTGATTGAAGTCGACGAAA
>JAYWEN010000077.1:0-6825 GCA_043779245.1 Elusimicrobiota bacterium
CGGGCCTGTCCTAGAAGCATCGCGTAAAAATCGTATCGCTTACGAAACCACATGAAGGATCCATCTCCCAATGGAAACCAAGACACCGGAGACCGCGCCGACTGCCGGAATAGTCAGTATCCAAACAAGGCCAATGTCGCTCGCTAAATCCCAGCGCACGCTTCGTGGCCGAATCGCCGCGCCTGAACCCAGGACCGAGGTCGACTGTACTTGTGTCGTCGACATCGGAATTCCGCACAGACTGCTCAAACCCACCAACCCGAATGTTGAGAGCTGCGACGAAAAACTTTGGAGCTCCTTCACCCGGTACAATTGCTTCCCCATTTTTTTAATCATGCGGCGTGAGCCCATCAGAACGCCGATTGCAAGCGCGATGCCTGAAGTCCACGTGAGAAATTGTGGCCAAACCGTTTGTTCTCCCCGACCAACACCAGCAGCGACCCAAGCCAGGCTCATTAAACCCAAGCTTTTCTGACCATCATTGCTGCCTTGAACGAGCGCGATTCCCAAAAGCGAAATCACTTGAAGGCTGTGGAAGAAAGGACCCACCGCAGGCGTCATAAATTCTCCGCACCAATAGCTGATCTTCGTTAGTGCAAATCCGAGAGCGCATCCGGCGAGCGGGACTAAAGCAAGCAGGACAAAAATACGTGCAAACGTGGGCCAGTCGATGCCCACCCATCCGTATTCGGCGATGAAGGCGCCTGCAAGTCCTCCGACGAGCGCATGGCTCGACGAAGTGGGTAAGGCCAAATGCCACATGAGGACGTTCCAACCCAACGCGGCCGTCAAGGCTCCAATGAGTACGGGAAGCACTCCAGTGGCTCCCGCAGAGGCTGGAATATGAATCATTTGATGTCCCAAAGTATGTGCGACAGCGTGCCCTAAAAGAAAAAGCCCGGACAGCTCCGCCACAGCGACAAGCAAGAGGGCCGGCAGCGGATCCAAGACGCGGGTTACGATCACCGTCGACACGAGACTCGCCCCGCCGATCAGCCCGTTCGTACAACCGAATAAAAAGCCTAGGGAGATGACGGTCCAAAAAAGAAAGACAGTCACGACTTCACAGCGGCGGCTTCGATAACGCAGTTGCGCCCCGCGGCTTTAGCGGCATAAAGCGCTCGATCGGCGGCGGCGAGCACCGCTTCGGGCGAATCTCCGTCATGCGGAAAATGCGCGATCCCAATACTGATCGTGACGCTGATCGCCTCCAAGCCAATGATGAAAGCTTCGTTGGCGACGCGTTGACGAATCTGTTCAGCTTTCACTTTGAGTCCGGCCGGCTGAGAGCGTGGCAAGAGTCCGACAAATTCTTCTCCGCCGTAGCGCGCGATGACGTCGGTTTCGTAGAGTCCCGCGCGCAGTCGCTGCGATACTGTTTTCAATACTTCATCGCCCACTTGATGACCATAGCTGTCGTTCAGGTTTTTGAAGTGATCGATATCGATCATGAGAACGGAGAAGGTCGTGCGGAAGGAACGCGCGCGTGCGACCTCTTCGCGCAATCTTTCTTCGAAGGGACCTCGCCGAGAGAGACCGGTGAGGCCGTCGGTACGCGAGCGTTTGTCTAGAGCGCGGTAAAGCTTCGCTTTGGCCATTGCGAAAATGAGCTGGACGGCAAACGTGGCGGCTTCCGACAAAAGAACGGCTTGTTGATCAGGTGGAATCTCGGTAATGCGGACGAGGAGAAGTCCGATACGTTCGTGCATCCGCCAGAGCGGCATGCCCAATGCCCAGACGTTGCGCCCCTCATCGGATCCTGCTTTAGGTATAAAGGTGTGTAAGAAAGGTTCCTTTTTCGCGACATCTTCGCCGCGCGGATCAGGTGTTGCCCCGCGCCGCTGAATAAGTTCGAGCTCGCCTTTTTCGTCGGTAAGATAAATTGCCCACGCGTCCGTGTGGAAAAAATGTTTGAGCGCTTTGTCTAGACTGGGCGACATTTCGTCCCAGGACATGGCCTCGGCTAAACGGCGTACCATTTCATATTGCTTCAACCCGCGGTCGACCTCAGTCACTTTGATGGCGATGCGAGACCGTAAATCGTCGACCACGCCGCGAGTCTGCTGCTGCTTTTCTTCCGTGTCACGTCGATCTTTTGCCATGCGCCGCTGCCAATAACGATGCTTAAAAATCCACCGCAATGCCAGGCCCATCGATACGGTGGCGGTGAGGGCTTGCACGGCGAGCGCTCCGACGTCGGAGGCTTTCAGAATGAGCACGGCTACCCATCCGGCTAGCAAAAGGAAGCTGCCGATAATCCATCCGGTCAAACCCGTCGCATAGACGAGGCCCAAGACGACCACGAGACCGAATGTGAACAATAGAGTAGCTAGACCGGTCATGAGTAAACCCTCATCCGGCCTTCGGCGCCTTCTCCCTCAACAGGGAGAAGGACGAAGCTGTTCTCCCTCTCCCTGCTGAGGGAGAGAGGTGGGGTGAGGGTTCGACTTTTCATCCGACCACCCGATTGCGTCCGCCCTCTTTGGCTTGATAAAGCCGCGTGTCCGACACGCGCAAGAGTTGGCTGGCCGTCGTCGCTTCGTGAGGAAAATTGGAAAGACCGATGGACACCGTGACGCGTTCTTGAGTCGATGCGTCTGTGCCAAATTTAAATTGCTCGGAGGCAATGGCTTCGCGAATCGCCTCAGCCATCTCGCGGGCTTGCACGACAGTCACCTGTGGCAAAATCAATACGAACTCTTCCCCCCCGTAGCGAGCCAGAAGATCAACGGGACGAACCAATCGTCCAAGCACCTGAGAAAATCGTACCAGCACTTGGTCGCCGGCCGCGTGGCCATAGGTGTCGTTGTAGCGTTTGAAATGATCGATATCCATTAAAAGCAGGCAAAATTCGTTTTGAAACCGGCCCGCGCGTAAAATTTCTTCAGCCACACGTTCGTCGAAGAATTTACGGGTGTAAAGTCCGGTAAGGTTATCGCGCACGGCGCCTTCATGCAGCTTGGCAAGGAGCTGTAGATTTTCGAGGGCCAACGAAGCCATCAGGGAGAGCGCTTCTAAAATTCGGAGATCTCCGATTGAAAACATCCCCGGTTCGAATCCATTGAGACGGATGATTCCCACCATCTGGCGCTCCACGACAATCGGCGCGGCCAGAACGGAACGCACTTCGTTCCCCGCGCGAACCGTTTTGAAACGCGTGTCCTGCGCCAGATCCGTAACGAGAAGCGACAGTTTCCGCTCCATGAGCCAGCGGTCCATCGGATCGCGGGGAGAATTCCCGGCGAAATAATGAATGGTGCCTTTCGCGATGATCGAACGCACAAACTCCATTAGGCGCTGACGAACCATGACGGGATCAAGCAAGCTCGCCAACTGATGCACAGCGTCAAACAAATGTCGGCGAAGCGACGCTTGATTGTCGAGTTCCAGCAAACGCTTATCGAGACTTTCTTTTTCCTTCTGAAGATTTAGTAGCGCTTGCTGCCGCTCGATAATAACTTCGTTGAACTGGCGTTCGTCTGAAATATCGCGCGTCGCGAAGCGATGAGCCAAAAATATCCCCGCCCACAACAACACAATGTGTCCCGCCATCCAGGGCTTGTCGGGCGGCGCGACAACGGCCACTCCGCCGAACTCGATCAGCGTAACGAGAATGCCAAACACGGAGGCCATTTCCAGTGAAATAAGCACCGCGGTAGCAAGAACAAATGTAAAGAATAGTAAAGCGATCAACGGATATTGAGCGGGAAGGTAAAACAGAAAAATGGTAAGCCCAAAAAAGAGGAGCATCCCCGGAAGAAGAAACACCGCGGTTTTACGCTGTACTTGCATATATTTCTGTACCAGGAGCCCTGGTAGAAATCAATGGGAAATTGACCCTCATCCGGGCCTGCGGCCGCCTTCCCGCTTACGACGCGGGACTGTGGCGCTATAGGAATTGAGGGAAGCCACTGTCTCCCTCAACAGGGAGCAGGAACGGCTTTTCACCCTCTCCCTGTTGAGGGAGAGGGCTGGGGTGAGGGTTATACTTTACCCCACCCATACAATTTCTTCTTCCTAGCAGTCATATGTCGATCAATATCATCTAATCTGGCGTAGATCTTTTCGAGTACGTCATGGGTTCGAAGGAGCACATCGTGATTCCAGAAGCGCAGAGTTTCAAATCCTAATGAATTCATAAATTTTGCACGTTCAACATCCCGTTCGAGCTGTTCCATATGCTGACTTCCATCCAATTCGATGACAAGACGCTTTTCTAAACAACAGAAATCAGCAATAAACGGTCCAATAATATATTGACGTCTAAATTTATAGCGACACATCGAACGCGAGCGAAGAAATGCCCATAGACGCTTTTCTGCATCGGTAGACTGAAGGCGAAGCTCGCGTGCACGAAATCGTAGTGATTCTAAAGATGGCACATCTCTTAGACGCAGGGTTGCGGGAATTATTCAACGCAAATTAACCCTCATCCGGGCCTTCGGCCGCCTTCTCCCTCAACAGGGAGAAGGAACGGCTTTTCACCCTCTCCCTGTTGAGGGAGAGGGCTGGGGTGAGGGTTAAGTTTTTTTCTGCAGGTGTTTGCGCACCAGCGCTTCGAGGGCGTCGGCGGGAAGCGGAATACTAAAGAGAAAGCCTTGGGAGATGTCGCATTGATGTTGTCGTAGGTAGTTTTCTTGCTCAGGTTGTTCGACACCTTCAGCCACCACAAGAAGCTTCAAGCTGTGGGCTAAAACGATGACTGCGTTGGCGATCGCGGCGTCATTGGGATCAGTAGCTAAATCGCGAACGAAGGATTGATCGATCTTGAGTGTATCGATAGGAAAGCGCTTAAGATAACTGAGCGAAGAGTATCCGGTCCCGAAATCATCGAGCGCCACTTTCACGCCCATTTCTTTGAGGCCGCGCAAAAGAACGTTTGTGTAGTCGGCGTTCTGCATCGCAATGCCTTCGGTGATTTCCATCTCGAGCCAGCATGCTTCAAGGCCGGTTTCCTTTAAAATTCGTGCCACGGTCTCGACAAGATCTAACTGCTGAAATTGTCGTGCCGACAAATTCACTGCGACGGTCATCGGAGGCAGTCCTGCTTTCTGCCACGCTTTATTCTGCGCGCAAGCCGTTCGAATCACCCACTCGCCCAGCGGCGTAATCAAACCCGTTTCCTCGGCGATAGAAATAAATTCGGCGGGATAGACGAGCCCCAGATCCGGATGTTGCCAGCGCAATAGCGCTTCAGTCCCGACGATAGCGCCGGTTTTCATATGCACCTGTGGCTGATAATGAATCAGAAACTCCCGCCGCTCGAGCGCTTTGCGAAGACTGTTTTCCAAAGCCAGTCGCTCAAACGCGCGCGCGTTCATGGCCGGAGTGTAGAGTTGGTAGTTATTGCGCCCGTGCTCCTTGGCTCGGTAAAGCGCCGTGTCGGCGTTTTTCAAAAGCGTATCCGCGTCTTCTCCGTCGTAAGGATAAAGCGTGATGCCGATACTCATCGTGAGATGTAATTCATGCTGATCAAAATGAAACGGTGGCTTGATCGCTTCCAGGACTCGCTGAGCGACGCGAACCGCGCGATCGGTACGCGTAATTTGCGGCAGAAGAATCACGAATTCGTCACCGCCCATGCGGGCCAGCGTGTCACCGTCTTCCAGACTAGCGCGCAAGCGTTCGGCTACACCACGCAGGAGCTTGTCACCGATCGTGTGACCCAGCGTATCAACGATCGTTTTGAAGCGATCAAGATCGACAAAAAGAATGGCGAGCATTTTGCGATTGCGGCCCGTTTGAGCGAGGGCAACAGTCAATCGGTCTTTGAAGGTCGTGCGGTTGGGAAGATTGGTCAGCAGATCATAATGCGCCTGATGCTCGACGGTGGCTTCGGCGCGTTTCCGATCGCGACGCACTTCTACTTCCCGCAGCTCACGCTCAATCGCCGGAGGAAGGCGCGTGAGGTTCGACTTCATGACGTAATCCTGAGCGCCCGCTTTCATGGCTTCGGCAGCCAAGTCTTCTTCAATCCCACCTGAGACGATAAAGAATGGAGTCTCGTAGCCATTTTCGCGCAAGAGGTTGAGAGCTTTGAGTGCGCTAAAGTTCGGAAGATTATGGTCGGAAATGACGATGTCCCAGGCTCGGCGAGCCAGTGCCATCTCCATGCTTGAGGCCCCGTCAACCCGTTCAAATACCGGCTCGAAGCCTCCCTTCTTCAGCGCATACAAAAGCAACTGCGTGTCGTCTTCAGAATCCTCGACAATCAGGACGTTCAAGGGGACAGTCATATTAAAGGATTATAGTCAGGAAATGGAGTTCACGCTAAAGCGTTTTGCCGGAACGGAGCAGCGCTTCTAAAGCGGGAACCGGGACAGGGCGGCTGAAGAAATATCCCTGCATCTTGTCGCAACGATGTTTGCGCAGAATCACGAGCTCTTCGGCTGTTTCCACACCTTCGGCAACCACATCCATGCCTAAGCTGTGCGCCAATACGATGACGGCTGAAACGATGGATTCTTCTTTAGGATCGGTCGCCAAATCATGGACGAAGGAACGATCGATTTTGAGCGTATCGATCGGAAAATGTTTCAGGTGACTGAGACTGGAATAGCCGGTGCCGAAGTCATCGATGGAAATATGGACGCCCATAAGCTTGAGTTCTTTCAAAATGGCGAGCGTGAAATCCGGATCTTTCATCGCGTAGGTTTCGGTAATTTCAAGATCAAGCCAGCGTGGTTCGAGGTCCGATACTTTTAAAGCAGAAGCGACTTTCTCGACGAGATTTTGATGGTGGAACTGGCGGCCGCTGAGATTGACGGAGACGGGAAGGTGCGGAAGTTTCGCGTTTTGCCATTTTTTATTTTGCGCGCAGGCGGT
>JAYWEN010000078.1:0-1645 GCA_043779245.1 Elusimicrobiota bacterium
GTACTCGCCCCGCAATCGATAGAGCGGTATCGGGAAGTTTCTGCTCGACACCCAATTCCTGAGCGTCTTAACAGAAAATCCCGTACGGAACGCCATCGATTTCAACGTTTCCCATCGGTCCATAGGATCACCTCGTAATTTACTGAACGCCCAATCTTGGGCGTGTCCTTCCCTGCTAAAAGCTGCCCCTTCTGATCCGACCGGAAGAGACGACTACGGACTGGAGGGCGGATAAAGCGCCGTTAGCGCTCAAGATCATTGTCCCGCTCCTTAGCTCGCCTCTTTTCTCGTTGCAGTCTTTGGAGCTCCTGCATCATCCGCTCCTTTGTGGCTTGTCTCTTAGTTTTTGGCTTGGGCATTCTCAGCGCAAATTGCTCCAGGATCCGCGCGTCCTTCAACATCTGCTCACGCGCTGCTTGCATCGTCTGTTGTTCAGCCTCTTGGCGTAAGGCAGCGGCTTCCTGACGATATGCTTCTCGTTCGAGCTTGTTCCGTTCGGCCATAGCCTTCTCCCAGGGCTTTTCCGTCCAATCGCCCGTTATGATTTCCCTGGCCGACTCTTGAAGGAATTTCTTTTCGACGTCTGGTTTGATTCCCTTCTTCTTCAAGTAGTAGGACGAATGGTCGATGCCTTTCCTGCCCACACCGCGGGCGGCTCGCGAGGAAGCCGCCAGTTCTACACCTTGTTCCCTCGCGGCTTCGGCAAAGATTTCACGAAGCCGGTAAAGATCGGCTTTCTTTGGATCAAGTTTTAAACCCTTCTCCCGGCCCCGCATCTTAAGGATCATGTGGGCATGCGGATGATCTTTGTCTTGGTGGATAGCAAACACCCACTCGTTGTCCGGAAACGCCCTCGCGCCTGTGGCACGGACCGCTCTGCGCAAAGCTTCCGGATCAGAGCCCGGCGGCATGGAAAAGATGACGTGAGCGCTGTCCCTGCTGTCTTTGCGTTTGTCAAAATCAACCGACCAGTCTCGTATTAGCTCTCGTTGCTCTTCCAGGCCTTTGACTATCTCGCCGGTATCCTTTTCAAGTGGCAGCTCCCCATCCCGGCTGATGTAGCTCATGGTTTTCTTGACCCCTTTCACACCATGCGGAAAGCTCTTCACTTTGACAATCGCCTGGCGCACACCCCGCGCCGCGCGCAACCGCTCCGCCCGCGACAGGTTGATAGAGACCCCGCGCCCTTTGACTGTATGCGCCCGGCCAAAATCAAGAACGGGCCCCTCATCCATGTTTGACCCACCGGGACTTGGAACGAAGAATGACCGCAACCAGGGCCAGTCTCAGTTGCTCAACTTGATCCCGAAAGCCCGCCAGTGCGGATTGATCTACCAAGATGCCGGGAGGCTGGCTGGTATGAAAAGCACGAAGCAGTTGATTGAGATTACGACCCAGAGCCGCGACTTGATACAAGGCTTCGCGGAAGAGCTTGAGCTCACTGGCGAGCAAGTCCGGTCCCTCCCCAATCACTTCCCGCATCACCTTGCGGAAGAACCGGGAGCATGTGGTTCCAAGTCCTTTCAGCACTTTCAAAAACTCCAGGTATTCGGTCCGGCTGGCTCGCGTTTTTGGAAAGACCCATGGTCCCTGTTGTCCATTTAGATCACTCATATTTGAACCTCTCCTTTCAATCGCCTTCAGG
>JAYWEN010000079.1:0-1849 GCA_043779245.1 Elusimicrobiota bacterium
GTACTCGCCCCGCAATCGATAGAGCGGTATCGGGAAGTTTCTGCTCGACACCCAATTCCTGAGCGTCTTAACAGAAAATCCCGTACGGAACGCCATCGACTTCAACGTTTCCCATCGGTCCATAGGATCACCTCGTGATTTATTGAACGCCCAGCTTTGGGCGTGTCCATCCCTGCTAAAAGCTGCCCCTTCTGATCTGGACGGAAGAGACGGGCGCGACAGAGACCGGACTGGAGGACAGATACGGCGCCGTTAGCGCTCAAGATCATTGTCCTGCTCCTTAGCTCGCCTCTTTTCTCGTTGCAGTCTTTGGAGCTCCTGCATCATCCGCTCCTTTGTGGCTTGTCTCTTTGTTTTTGGCGTGGGCATTCTCTGCGCAAATTGGTCAAGGATCCGCGCGTCCTTTAACATCTGCTCACGCGCTGCTTGCATCGTCTGTTGTTCAGCCTCTTGGCGTAGGGCAGCGGCTTCCTGGCGATACGCTTCTCGTTCGAGCTTGTTCCGTTCGGCCATAGCCTTCTCCCAGGGCTTTTCCGTCCAATTGCCCTTTATGATTTCCCTGGCCGACTCTTGAAGAAATTTCTTTTCGACGTCTGGTTTGATTCCTTTCTTCTTCAAGTAGTAGTACGAATGCTTGAAGCCTTTCCTGCCCACGCCGCGGGCGGCTCGCGAAGAAGCCGCCAGTTCTACACCCTGCTCCCTCGCGGCTTCGGCAAAGATTTCACGAAGCTGATAAAGATCGGCTTTCTTTGGGTCAAGCTTTAAACCCTTCTCTCGGCCCCGCATCTTAAGGATCATGTGGGCATGCGGATGATCCTTGTCCTGGTGGATGGCGAACACCCACTCGTTGTCCGGAAACGCTCTAGCCCCTGTTGCGCGGACCGCTCTGCGCAAAGCTTCCTGATCAGAGCCCCGCGGCATAGAAAAGATGACGTGAGCGCTGTCCCGGCTGTCTTTACGCTTGTCAAAATCAACCGACCAGTCGCGGATTAGCTCTCGTTGCGCTTCAAGGCCTTTGACTATTTCGCCAGTGTCTTTTTCAAGTGGCAACTCCCCATCCCGGCTGATGTAGCTCATGGTTTTCTTGACCCCTTTCACTCCATGCGGAAAGCTCCTCACTTTGACAATCGCCTGGCGCACACCCCGCGCCGCGCGCAGCCGCTCTGACCGAGACAGGTTGATAGAGAACCCGCGCCCTTTAACTGTATGCGCCCGGCCAAAATCAAGAACGGACCCCTCATCCATGTTTGACCCACCGGGACTTGGAACGAAGAATGACCGCAACCAGGGCGAGCCTCAGTTGCTCAACTTGATCCCGAAAGCCCGCCAGTGCGGATTGATCTACCAAGATGCCGGGAGGTTGACTGGTATGAAAAGCACGAAGCAGTTGATTGAGATTACGACCCAGAGCCGCCACTTGGTACAAGGCTTCGCGGAAGAGCTTGAGCTCACTGACGAGCAAGTCCGGCCCTTCGCCAATAACCTCCCGCATCACCTTGCGGAAGAACCGTGAGCACGTGGTGCCAAGTCCTTTCAGCACTTTTAAAAACTCCAGGTACTCGGCTCGGCTGGCTCGCGTTTTGGGGAAGACCCATGGTCGCTGTTGTCCGTTTCGATCACTCATATTTAAACCTCTCCTTTCAATCGCCTTCAGGGGGTAGGCAGGAACCCGCCCAACGGTCGGCGGGGATTTGGCACAAAACCCCTATCCTGCCTACCCCCTAACACCCACTACACCCCTGCATCAAAAATCTCCCAACCCACTTACCCCCTCGTTCATCGTGAACACAGAACACGCTCCCCGACACAACATATGAGAGAGCCTCTATAAGGTTAGAGCCGAAAACCG
>JAYWEN010000080.1:0-4591 GCA_043779245.1 Elusimicrobiota bacterium
GCGCCGCTTCGTCCATTCGACTCATCACTACCTCGCCCTTCTTATCTTGTTTGTATCCGGTCCTGTGGCCTTGCTCATCAAAGATGGGAATCGGCTCGCCCTGTGACGTTCCGATACCGATCGGATAAATCTTGAGGCCCACTTTCTCCGCTTCTTTGGCTGCGCCTTGAGGATCACTTCGATGATCTTCTCCATCCGTCAACAAAATAAGAATTCGATTTTGCCCTTCGCCGGCTTTGAATCCTTTGATGACCAGACGAATGGCATCACCGATTACGGTTCCAGGGATCGGGACGGTTCCCACGTCGATTGTTTGCAGAACGTCTTTGGCCGCGTTCTCATCGATCGTGAGGGGACATTCAACAAAGGCCTGGCCTGCGAACGCGATGATGCCCAAGCGGCTTCCCGCAAGCTTGTCGATCAGCTGACCGAGCACGAGCTTCGCGTGCGCCATTCGATTGGGTTTGAAATCTTCGGCTTGCATAGAGAGAGAGCAATCGACAGCAATAAAGACATCGAGTCCTTTTTGTTTAAACTCCACAAGCTTCGAGCCGATGAGAGGCCCGGCGAGCGCAATCGCCAAACACAACAATCCGGCATTTCGAAACGCGGATGACCACCGACGACGACGCTGGAGTCCGGCGGGAAGCATGCGATGGACCGTCGAGTATTGCCCGAGCATGTGCAGAATGTTTTGACGTCGACGGTGTAGCCATCCACCGGCGACCCACAAGCCGAGCACAATGGCGAACCAGCCGAACATTCCCGGATACGCGAAATAGCTCACGGAACAGTTCTCCATACGGTCATTTGAAGACCGTAGCCGAGTGTCATTAAAACCATGCCGGTGAGCAGCCAGCCGAGATACTGATCTTTGTATTCGTGGGTGGAGGGTGCTTGGACGTCGCTCTTCTCGAGCTGGTCAATTTCATGAAAAATATTTTCAAACTCTTTGGTGCTGTCGGCCCGATAGTATCGTCCGGATGTCGCCTGGGCGATTTCGTTAAGCGTCGGTTCATCGAGATCTTCTTGAATGGGCATGAGCTGCTTTCCAAACGCCGTATCGACGGGAATCATCGACTGACCTCGGATTCCGACGCCGATGGTGTAGATCTTAATTCCTAAACTCGCGGCGGCTTTTGCGGCGGTCAGAGGGTCGACTTCGCCCGAGTTGTTTCGTCCATCGGTCACGAGGATAATGACTTTACTTTTAGCCGTACTGCGTTTGAGGTGGTTTGATGCGGTCGCAATCGCCGTCCCGATAGCTGTATTTTCCGTCGTCGTGATGCCAACCTCGACCTCCTCCAGAAATTCCAAAAGCGCCGCGTAATCCAGCGTCATTGGACATTGAAGCAGCGCGACCCCAGCGAAGGCCACAAGTCCGATGCGGTCAAATTGGCGATGCATGATGAAATTTTTCGTCGCCTGTTTGGCGACCGTCATACGATCTTTGGGATTAAAATCGATCGCTCGCATGGAGCCTGAGGTATCCAGCGCGATGATGATATCGATCCCGCGAGCATGCGCTTCTTCCCCTTTCAAAAGCGATCGGGGCCGGGCGAGCGCAACGACGGCAAAGACAAGTCCTCCATAGATTAAGTAGTCGGGAAGCCGCCGCGTCTGCGCGCGCCACGTGCTCGGCAATGACTTAATCATCGTCAGGGATGGGAAAGGCAAGCGGCCGTGAAAGAGCCCCGCGCGGATTTCTCGGATCCAGACGAGGACCGCGAGAATCGCAAGTGCGAAGAAAGCTGAGGGATTGGCGAAATTCATTTTTTCTTCTTTTGTTTTTCGAGCGGCTCAAACTCGTCGTCCTCTTTACGGAGAATTTCTCGGGTGGCTTCGACAAATTTGACACCCGCAGCCAAAACGTCTTTGGCTTCCGATGGATCGGGCCGAAATTTCGCGAATTTGACCAGATCGCTCGCATCCAAAAGCTCACGCAACTGAAGCTGCGATTCTGTGGTGATCTCGGTCGCCTTTCGGAGGTCACGCAAAATTTCGCTCGTCGTGCGCTCCAGGGCACTCACCTGAAATCCTTTCTCAAGGTACTCGCGCAGAATGTCTGAGATGGCACTGTAGAACTCTTTAATTCTTCCGGTGTTGGGCCAGTCGGTTTCGCCAAGTGTCTTGAGCTTTTCCATCGCGGTGATATCCGCAGGAATCGGTGGTGGAGGTGGAGGGCCGGCAAGCGCGCGTTTGCGCTTGTGCCAAAATATCAAACCCAGCCCGACCACGAGCAGAATGGGCACAAGCCACCACCAAGGCGACCAGGCGGTGGGACCAATGACGCCTTTGATGCCGCGAATATCTCCTTTGTCTTTGGGCCCCGGGGCCACTTCCTGAATGGTGACGGTGATGGGCGGAGTTTTCACGGTCGCCATTTTTCCCAAGGGATCTTTGTAGGGAACATCAATGCCCGGAATCACTTGTTGCCCGGTAGTGAAATTTTGCAGAACCGCCTGAAAGTGATCAATCGATTTATCGCCCGCTACTTCCGAAGGCATGCGGGTGCTCGCATAGACTTCAAAGGTTCCTAACTCTTTGGGCAAGGCTGGCGGATCAACGCCGAGCGCCGAGGGATGAGAAACGTTGATGCGCAGCGTGACCAAATCGCCGAGCTTCGCCGACTGAGGCTCGGCCTGGGCTTGTACGGATGGGACTTCTAAATTAGCGAAATCGTTTGACACGGCTTTGGAAGAAGCTGAGTAAAGGATGTACGAACGAGCGATCAGTCTTTAAGACAATGTGATCGATTCCATGACGACGGAATGTGCTTTCTAGATTTTTTTGAAAGGCACGTGATTGTTCCTCGAACCGACGCCGTGCGGAACGGTCGGAGGTATCCACGCAGGTTGTTTCACCGGTCTCGGCGTCGCGCAGCTCGAGCAAACCAATATTAGGGATCGACTCTTCGCGAGGGTCTTTGACTTGAAGCGCAATTAGGTCGTGGCGCTTGGCCGTCACCGCCAGTAGTTTTTCATCGATTTGATAAAAATCAGACAAGAGAAAAACGACGGCTTTGCGTTTGAGCACGCGGTTCAGATACCGGAGAGCTTCATCGGTCTGAGTGGCAACGCGCTGTGGAGAGAATTCAAGGACCTCTCGAACCAGACGCAACGTGTGCGAGCGTCCTTTTTGCGGACGGATGAATTTTTCTACACGATCGGAAAAAAGGCAGAGGCCTACTTTGTCGCTGTTGCGAATGGCGGAAAAGCCGAGCACCGCGGCGACTTCACCGGCGAGTTCTGATTTCCATTTCTGAGCCGTCCCGAAACGCAGCGACGCGCTCCCGTCGACCATGAGCATGACCGTCATTTCGCGCTCGGCCACAAACTTCTTCACATAGGGGTGGCCCGTGCGCGCCGTTACGTTCCAATCAATCCAGCGGATTTCATCCCCCGGAACGTATTCGCGCACCTCCGCAAACTCCATTCCCATCCCGCGAAAGACCGACCCATACTGGCCGGAAAAGATCTCATTCACGAGACGGCGAGTCTTAATCTCGAGGCGATGAACCTGACTGATGAGTTCGCGGGTAAGCACCGGCCCTCATCCGGCCTTCGGCCACCTTCTCCCTAAAGGGAGAAGGTTCCCGGCGCTTGACCCCTGGTGTAAACCCTCTCCCTTTAGGGAGAGGGCGCGCGTAGCGCGGGTGAGGGTCATGGGACTTCGACCGCTGCAAATAATTTCGCCACGATTTCCTCAGACGTTATGTTCTCGGCTTCGGCTTCGTAGGTCAAGAGAATGCGATGACGCAGCACGTCAGCACCGATCGCTTTCACATCTTCCGGAGTCACGTAGCCCCGGCCCTGGAGGAACGCATAGGCTTTGGATGCTTGGATCATGCACAAGGTCGCGCGCGGCGATCCCCCGTAAGCGATCAAAGGCTTTAAGGCTTCGAGTTTAAACTTCTCCGGATTGCGCGATGCAAACACCAAGTCGAGCACGTAATTTTTGAGTTTATCATCCACGTAGATTTCATTGACGATCGCACGCGAGGCCAAGATTTCTTTCGGGCTGATGACCGGCTTCACCTCGATGGCTTGGCCGCTCGTCATGCGGTCCATAATCATGCGCTCTTCATCCCTCGTTGGATACGTGACTTTCAATTTCATCATGAAGCGGTCGACTTGGGCTTCCGGAAGTGGGTACGTTCCTTCTTGCTCAATCGGATTTTGTGTGGCTAAAACCAAGAATGGGTTGGGCAACGGAAAGGTCTGGTCGCCAATCGTTACCTGGTGCTCTTGCATGGCTTCCAGGAGCGCACTTTGGACTTTGGACGGAGCCCGGTTGATTTCGTCTGCTAAGAGTAGACTCGTGAAGATGGGACCTTTTTTGACTGTAAATTGGCTGTCGCGAGGATTGTAGATTTGGGTTCCGACCAAATCAGCCGGGAGAAGATCCGGCGTAAACTGAATACGCGAAAAATGAGTATCGACGGCCCGGGCCAAGGTGCGCACCGCTAGCGTTTTAGCGAGTCCAGGCACACCTTCTAAAAGGACATGGCCATCGGCTAAAAGGCCAATCAGCATGCGCTCGATCAGATAGTCCTGGCCCACTATCACGCGGCCAATCTCCTGTTTGAGCG
>JAYWEN010000081.1:0-7309 GCA_043779245.1 Elusimicrobiota bacterium
ATACGAGCCCTTTCTTGGGAGTGGTCAATGCGCCTTGCGGACCGTGGATAACCGCGCGAACGGCTTCCGGTCCGGTGAGCATTGTAATCAAGACATCGCTGCGCTCGCCTAAGCGTTTCGGAGAATCACTCGCATAGGCGCCGTAGGCTTCGGCCTCTTTAGCCCGCGCGGCTGTCCGGTTGAATACCGAGACAGAATATCCAGCATCACAAAGATGTTTGACCATGGGCAGCCCCATGATCCCCAACCCAATAAACCCAATCGATGGCAATGCCACACACATATGAACCTCCTAGAAGCATAAACAAATTATATGCAGTAGAGCATGCGAACGACAGGTACCGGGAGTTAGTCGGACGTTTTTGTCGAGGAATCATCCTCGTTATAGGCGGTGGCGTCTTTGGATAGAGGAATTTTATGCTGCAAAGGGAGTGGGGTGTTTGTGGGTTCTCTGCCAGCGTTGTCGTTCTTGCCTTTTTTGGCTCGCTCTTTAATCTGTTCTACCATCTCGGCCGATTGATTGTGTTCGAGGTTGGAGTTTTTGGATCCCACCTTGTCAGAAGGTACTCTCTGTCCTAGCGGATTGTTTTTATCTTTTAGTCCCATGTAGATTAGAGGCCTCCGAAACTGTTACGGTTACATTGAGGCGCGATGACAGAAATGATTGAAGTGGCAAACTTGGTTAAATCGTTTTTGGACGGACGCTAGGCGCCGCGACAGTAGCGATCCTTCAGGGAACCCTTGTTTTCGGGTTTTGAATGGCGGCCGGCTTCCGGATCGAACATCCTGAACTTTTGCCGGTGGCATTTGCCTTCATGTTTTTAATCGTCCTTTTCCCGATCGCAGGCCTTTCGCGTGGGCTTCGCTTTGCGATGAGGCTCAATCCTCTCACGTATGGTGTCGACGGACTTCGCGGCGCGCTCGCGCATGGATTTGTCTTCGGCATTGGCCCTGACCTCGCCATCATGGTCTTTTCCTCGGCGATCCTCCTCTGTGTCGGCAGTTGCCTGCTTTCAAAGATACAAATTTAAAAACTCACCCTATGGAAGGCCCGTGATGAATTAAAGGAAGTAGAATAAAGATCGATATGCCCAAGCGATTTAAAAAAGTTTACATCGAGATCAGCAATGTCTGTAATTTGCAATGCTCCTTTTGTCCGGAGGTGGAGCGGGACAAGAGGTTTATGGAGCCCGCGCTTTTCAAAAAAGTAGCGATGGCGGTGGCTCCGTTGACGGATGAAGTGTGCTTTCATCTCATGGGCGAGCCTCTTCTTCATCCCGAGTTTGATGCCTACGTGAACTTTTGTGACACCCTAGGGCTCAGGGTGAATCTGACCACGAACGGCATCCTGCTCAAGCCTGAGCGTGCCAAGGCTCTCTTGAGCCCGGCACTCAAGCAGATCAATTTCTCCCTGCAAAGTTTTGAGTCCAACTTTCCGGAAGCAGACAATTCGGATTATCTCCAAAAGATTTTCCAATTCACTGAACATGCGCTCGTCGAGCGGCCTGACCTGTACATTAATTACAGGCTATGGAACCACGGTGCGACAGGCGCAGAGACCTCGAACGATGTGATGCTCCAGAAGATCAGACAGGGGCTGGGCGTCGACTTTCATAACGGCTCGGACATACGGTGGAATAAAAGCGTGAAAATAAAGGGCCGACTGTATCTTCATTTTGACAGCCGGTTTCAATGGCCGCATCCCAGCCAACCGCCGCGCAGTACTCAAGGTTTCTGTTACGGACTCTCCTCGCATATCGGTATTTTGGCCGATGGCACTGTCGTCCCTTGCTGCTTAGATAAGGAAGGGGTGATCAGCCTAGGAAGCTGCGGCACGCAACACATCGATGACATTCTTCAAAGCCCCCGCGCAAAATCCATTCAAGAGGGTTTCACCCAGGGGATACTTGTTGAGGATCTTTGCCAGAAATGCACGTTTATTTCGCGCTTCGACAATAAAGTAAAGAAACTCCATTCCAGAAAGAGCTCGCGCTCCCAAATTGATGGTAATCACTTGAGTGTCTTAGAATCGACCTGAGGAGAGAAACCCGAATCTTTCTCATGCCCGAACGATACTAGATCGCTTTAATGGGTGATCGCAGGCTCGCGTGATTTTGTCGACTGCGTTTGATTCAAGAAGCCAAGAAGTTCTGCGTTAACTTTATCGGCATGTGTCCAGAGGACGCCATGAGGGGCATCGTCCAGGACAACTAACCGGCTGTCCTTCACGAATTGCTTCATGCGTTTGCCGGAGGCCTCAAAAGGAACGGTCTTGTCCGCACTTCCATGAATAATTAATGTCGGGCAGGTGATCTTTTGGAGATCTTTTCTGAAGTCGGTGCCCCATGTTGCGACCGTTGCATGCGTTCCTATGGGCGAAGCCATCGAGGCCACATTCCAACTCAATCTGAGCGCTTCGTCGCTGATGGAGGTGCCTCCCACGAGTTGGACGTTGTAGAACATTTTGAAAAATTCAGTCATAAACGCAGGACGATCCTTGAGAAGGTTTTCCTGAATATCCGCAAACGCTTTCGGATCCACGCCCTCGGGGTTGTCAGACGCTTTGCGAAGATAAGGTGTCACCGCAGAGATGAAGACGACTTGCGACATTTTCGCCGAACCGTGAAGCCCAGCATACCGAGCCAGTTCGCAGCCACCCATGGAAAATCCAACGAAGGCCGCGCGCTCGACCTGCAAGTGCTTAATCAGGGCGTCTAAATCGTTCGCCAAGGTATCGGCGTCATATCCGAACGCCGGCTGACTCGATTTTCCAAATCCCCGACGATCATAAGCAATCACACGGTAGCCTGCTTGCAAAAGCGCTGGGGTCTGCTTTTCCCAAGAGCTTCCGCTCAAAGGCCAACCATGGATTAGAATGACAGCCGGACCCGTTCCGTGGTCTTGATAATGAAGTTCGATATCGGCAGAATTTTCGCGTCCAACTTTGACGTAAGGCATTTTGATCTCCTGTTTATCAGTTTGCCGGATTTTTTTGTCGGGAGGCTCTTAAGCCCTACTAAATCGACGCCGGGACCTTGTGTCTATGCTTATTTAGACAATCGACTTCCCTTTTCGTTACAAGCCACGCTGCCCATTCGTAAAAACAAACGGCAGCAACACCAATGCCGTCCTGCATTCCACCCACTCTTTCTCCCTGAACTCTGCAGCTTTGTAGGGGGGAATGTTAAAATGATCCATGGAGCTTCCGCTGCCCTTCCCTACAACATTCAATATCGGACCCGTGAAAATTGCCCCGGCGACGATTCTGGCGCCGATGGCTGGCGTGACGGATACGGTTTTTCGCCGTCTCATCCGCACGCAGGGCGGATGCGGGCTCATCATGACCGAGTTCACGAGTTCACACGGTGTCGTGGGCACTGATGGGGGGCGCAAAGACTCGCGTAACGCTCAGCGATTCAAATACCTTAGCTTTGAACCCGAGGAGCATCCCATCTCCGCCCAGCTCTTTGGCGCCGATCCCGTTGTTATGGCCGAGGCGGCGCGCATCTGTCAGGATTTGGGTTTCGACGCCATTGATATCAATTTTGGCTGTCCCGTGAAAAAAGTAACACGCAACAACGGCGGATCAGCTTGCCTCCGCGATCTGGGACTTGTTCGCCAACTCGTTCGTGCCTGCCGGCAGGTGCTCAAGATTCCTCTCACCATGAAATTTCGCGCGGGTTGGAACGACCGGGAACTTGTCATGGTGGAGATGGCAAAGCTAGCCGAAGAAGAAGGCCTCCAAGCCGTGGCGCTTCACCCCCGCACGCGCGAGCAAGGCTACAGTGGCTTGTCCGACTGGACCCGGATTGCCGCCGTGAAGCAAGCGGTCAAGATTCCTGTTATTGGCAACGGAGATATCAATTCTCCAGAAGATGCCGTTCGAATGGTGAAGGAAACAGGTTGCGATGCGGTTATGATCGGACGCACTGCCGCTTCAAACCCGTGGATTTTCCGCCAAATTCAAGAATATGTAACGACGGGTGAGTATTTCCAGCCCACGGAACTGGATCGCTACGAAATCATGAGCACCTATTACCGCATGCTCGAGGAAGAGGAAACGATTGAGGCGGCCGGCAAGATGAAACAATTTGCTTCGTATTTCACTCACGGCGTTCGTAACGGCAGCCAATTGAGAACGCAAATCTACCAAACCAAAGAGACAGGTCGGATCCGCCAGCTCGTGGACGAATTTTTCGATCGCCCGCGAGCTGTGGCGTGACATTTTTCGTAAGCGCTCATCCTCCACCACCGTTTAGCCTTCCTTTTTGATGCGGTTTCCAGAGTAAATTGCTTCACGAGTATCAACACTGCGTTTCAGCGTAATATGCCCTTAACTTAAATCCGTTATGCTTCTGTCATGCCCGCAAAATCGAACTCTAACGTGCAGCGAGTCCGCTTCCTCCTAGTCTCATTCCTATTCGCTGGGTGCGTAAAATCATCAGCCCCTCAGGTTCCCTTGTTACCGCGTCTGCTTTCGACGGACGGAACAACGAGTTCGGCGGCGCTCGCCGAATTCGATCTTCTCGCGCCTGTTAAAAAAGTTGAGCTTATTCCGGCTCTGGAGCGCGCGCTTTCGGACAGTGAATTACGGGTCCGGATCAACGCGGCTTGCACTCTGGCTCACATGGGAACATTGGGGAAACCGGCCGACGCGCTTTTGCATCAACGTATGACTTTGGAAAAGGACCCTGAGGCACACCTTTGGGTTCAGTCGGCTCTTGAACTTATGGAGCATCCAATGCCTGCACTCACTGAAATCCCGAGGGCATCGCAACCGGCCTCTGTCCCCACAGCGGAGTCGGCGCGGAAGACTTCAGAATTGGACCACGTGGCGAGTTCGGCCAAGGCAGGACCTTTAAGCCCGGATGATGCGAAAACGGTGTTCGACGCTATGATCGACGCGGTCGGTGCGGCCTCCTCTGGAAACAAGACGAATATCGGAACGCTACTCGCCGACCCTAACGTCAAGAAGCTGGCGACGCCGAATATTTTGCTCGCTTTGAAAGGATATTCGGATATCGATAAGGTCCCGCCGTCCCCGAACCCTACGCTCAGGGATACCCAAGTGGATGAGGCGTGCCGCGCCTTATGGGAAAAGGTTGTCAAAATAGGAAAGTCGCGAAGCGGCTCCGCCTTAATCTACTTCATGCCTTCGATCAGACAGGATATGGAAATGGCCTTGTCGCAGTTCGGACGATTTGTGGAAGAAGCGTTTGTCCCGATCGCGGAACTCAAGTCCTTTAAAGTCGTGGGCCGTACAGCGATTTATCATTTCCTCGATGAGAAAAGCCGGCCGTCTACCCTGCGCTTCTATCAACTCGATAACGGTTCCTGGCAAGTGTCCTATTATGAGACCGGTGATCCCGCCTTCGCACGAGAACCGCGTACTGTCGTTGGCTTTTAAAGCCAACGAAAGGTAACCACGAGGAGCTCGCGCTTGTCTCAAGTCTTTGTGCAACTTCGTGTGTGGATGATCTGTGGTTTGGCGGCTATGGCTAGTTGTTTTGGCTGTGCGCATGCATCGCAAAAGAAGGCCCCTGTTCTTGCCTCTCATGTCGAGGTGCCAAGGTTCATGGGGGACTGGTATGTGATTGCTAGTATTCCTGTGTTTCTTGAGAGCGACTCCTACAATAGCGTTGAGTCCTACCGACTCGATCCCGAAGCGCGCATTCTCACAACCTACACCTTCAATAAGGGCGGTTTTGATGGGCCGGTAAAAACCTATCATCCCATCGGCAAGGTCTACGATCACACCACAAACGCCGAATGGCGGATGCGCTTTCTTTGGCCTTTTACGTCGGGCTATCTGATCCATTATGTTGATGACGCTTATTCGACCACGATCGTGGGAGAGCCGAAGAAGGAACATGTGTGGATCATGGCACGATCGCCGCAAATAACAGACGAGACTTACCGCGCATTAGTGGCCCGTGTGGGGGAACTTGGTTATGCGACAGCCCAACTGCGTCGCGTTCCTCAATCGCCGCGAACGACTTCCAAATAGGACGCACTCCGAGACTGAAAGCAATTGCGGCCACCCGCCGCCTCGCTCTTCTCTTTAAACTCCAGTGACCTTCCCGAAAAGACCCAAGTCCTAATGGCCTATCAGGCCTACTTCTATTGCCCAATTGACCTCTAGGATGGTCTTGGAGATTTTCTTACGATGAATGGTAGTGCTATACAACCGCGTACTCCTTGTTGGTTTTCTTATCCCAAGCTTGTTGGCAGAGGGATCCCAATCTTTCAGAATGTCGCCCGTCCATCGGCCAAATCTCGTTTTTTGTTCGCAAGCTGTCGTACAGCCTTTGGCAAGTCCTCTTGATGCTCCGGAGGCAGGCGCCAAAAGTGCTTTAGCTCGCGAACTGACTGAGTTTGCCAATAGGGTGCCGACCACCGAACCGCCGCTCTCTAAAGAGGAGCTGCGAGACTACCTCGCGCTCCTGAGTGATGCCGCAAAAGAGAAGCGCTTATTTCCGGTTCAAGTGGAAATGATTCTACGGACCCGGTATCCCAAAATGGAATTAGCCACCTTAGGTCGCTATCTACGCGGCGAGTCGGAGGTCACTCAGGCGCTCGTGGATGCCTGGTCAAGCATACTTAAAGAGGAGTCCGTCAAAGTCCCGACTCTCAGACGAAATCAGAAATTGTTGTTCAAGGCCCAAGCGACTCAAGATCGACAGGATACGATCGAGCAGTTGCGGAAAGATGGGTTGTCCGAAACACAAGCGAATCTAGCCGTGGACTTGTTGAGCAACCCCGTCAAGGAAATGTGGAAAAAGCGTCGCATTGTCATGGCCGAATTCGAACGAGACGGTCTGTCGACACCAACAGCAGCTCGTATTGCCTTTCTTCAGAAGGATCCCCGCGGGTACATCGGTGGACTAAAAGCGGTGTCCGGATGGCTGGACGGACTTCTGCAGCCGGAAGGCGAAGTGTTGGAATATTTAGCGACGGTTTCAGGACCCGATCTCAGGCGGTGATTGTCACGGCTTTGTCTGCCGCATGGACTCAGCGACGCATTGGTCGCCTCCACCCAAGACTCCATTCCAATGCCTCCGTCCTCAACGAGCTCCTGGTGGGGCGCCATCCAGACCGTGCAAGAGCTGGTTCCTATTTTGAAGGCGGCTGGCCTGGCAGAGGCGCCCGCGGAGAAACTTTATCCCGAAATTCTTAAAGATCTTCTAGTCAAACTCGGAAATAGGCACCACAAGCTGGGAAAGAATCTCGTGTGGGTCACGGAGCAAGAACTTATTAACGAAACAATTCGACTGCCGATGTCGAAAATTGAGGTCCCGCTTCATCACTT
>JAYWEN010000082.1:0-3731 GCA_043779245.1 Elusimicrobiota bacterium
AATGCGGTCACAACAATCAGAACCGCGATAAACATGGATACGTCGGAACGACGCTCTTGAACCATTTCAACGGATCTTTCCAAAATCGCCGCCAGAACCAGCACGCACCAGGGCAATGACATGGACGGCGGAACTTTCAGGCCCCCCCAATGAATCCATTGCGTAAAGAGCGGCTTACCGAGGGTTGGAATCAAGAACCAGGCCGCAGCCCAGGTGGCCGAGAAAATAAGCAGCCCACCCAGAAAAACAGTCACAAGACTTCCGACGGCGGCCGATGGACGCCGATTAAAAATGACCCACGGCATCATGGCCACGAGTCCCCAGAGAACGAAGGGGGATCCGACCCACAAGCCAAATGAAAATATTCCGGCCAACACCCACGAACGCATGAAGAGCGACCAATTTTGCATCCACAACCAGGCGGTCACAAACGTCATGACGAATAGGGCATCCCAAGGCGAGGCGTTTTGAACTCCAGAGAGAATCGAGGGGTGAAGGAGGAAGAAAAGAAGCGACCCGAATCCACCCACGAGCGCATTTTGCGGGGGACTGAGTCGCCAACCAGAAGCAAAGACTAGGAAGGCGATGGCAACGATGAGAAGAATTGAAATCGTCGACAGCATAGAACTTCCCCGAGAATAGCATTTATAATCCCAAGGTGGATTTAAGCAACATTCCTCATTCGCCGGGCGTCTATCTGATGCGTGATCGTAGCGGAACCATTCTTTATGTGGGGAAAGCGCGCGATCTGTCTAAACGCGTCAGTTCCTATTTCTTGGACCGATCCGACCACTCCGCCAAAATCAGTGCGCTCGTCTCTTCCATTAACCATGTGGATTATCTTCCTGCGGCCAGTGAACGCGAAGCCCTCATCATCGAACGTCGGTTGATCAATCGCCTCCAGCCCCATTTCAATACGATGTGGAAAGATGATAAATCCTATCCCTATGTAAAAATCACTATGCATGAAGATTTCCCGCGGATTTTCATGACACGAAAAATCAGTCGGGACGGCGCTCGCTATTTTGGTCCTTACCCCCAAGTGCATTCCATCAGAAAGCTTCTCCGATTTATCTGGAAACATCAGATGTTTCCGCTCCGTCCTTGTCGCTACGAGTTCACAGAACAAAATTCACTGCCGTTAGAGAAAGCGAAGCATTGTCTTTACTATCACACCAAGGAATGCCCGGCGCCTTGTGTGGGCCGGATCTCGAAGCCCGACTACCAAAAAATCGCCAAAGATACTGCGCTCTTCTTTAAAGGAAACTACAAACCGCTGATCGAGACCTGGCAAAAAGAAATGAAAGCGGCATCTGCCGAACAAAATTATGAACGCGCCGCACTCTTGAGGGATAACCTCACCGCTTTAGACCATATGGGAGAACGAGTAACTGTTAGAGAAATTGACCTATCGGATGTCGACGTTACAGACCGGGTGGATCGATCCCGCGCGATCACGGATCTGCAAAAAGCGCTTGGCCTCAAAAAACCGCCGGTTCGAATCGAATGTTTCGACATCTCGCATTTTCAAGGAACGGAGACCGTAGCCTCGATGGTGAGCTTCGACCGCGGCCAACCCGACAAGACCAATTACCGAAAATTTAAAATTAAAACCGTTCAGGGCATTGACGATTTTGCGAGCATGGCCGAAGTGGTGGGAAGACGCTATCGCCGCTTGCTGGCGGAAAAAAAGTCGTTGCCAGATTTAATCCTGATCGACGGGGGAAAAGGCCAACTCTCCTACGCCGAAAACGCCTTGCACAAAGCACTTGGCCGTTTCGCACCCGCCATCGCGTCGCTCGCCAAAGATCAGGAAGAACTTTTTCTCCCAGGACAACCCATTTCGATCCGATTGCCCAAAGACGCTCCAGCACTACACCTCGTTCAACATGTCCGCGATGAAGCGCACCGCTTCGCGATTACCTTCCACAGGCAACGCCGCGCCAAACGCTTCATAGGACATAGTTAAAAAATTAGCAATTGAATTGTTAGGACATATGTCCTATATTTACAAATATGAAACCCGTGATACGTCCTATCTCTGATTCCGATAAGTTGAAGCGCCTTCTGAAGGAAACAGGGATGACTCGATCGGACTTAGCTCGCGCTTTAGGGGTCAGTTACAAAGCCGTTTATCGTTGGATTGATGGCGGAGTGCGCCCACAAATTCGCCAGTCTCGAGACATTGATGAGCTCTTCAAAGATCACGTGGATCTGAGACCGGTTGTCCTTGAATTGGCGAAACACTTTAAAGATCCAATACAGCTTCTAAAAGATCACCAATCCATGAGAGAGAACTTCTTCCTCCAGACGACCTATCACTCCAATGCCATTGAAGGAAGCCGCATGAGCGTGCAGGAGACTGAACAAGTTCTCGAAGGCAAGCGCGTTAAAGGGAAGGAACTCTTTGAGATGATGGAAGCGCTCAATCATCGCAATGCTCTCCTCTATCTCCTCGATCAGGTTCGACCAGGGTTTCTAATCAACGAGCCATACATTCTGAAACTTCACGAAATTATCCTGTACAACTTCACCAATAAACTTCCGGGGAAATACCGGACAGGGTATGTCAATCTGACCAACACCGAAAAGGTTCTACCCAACGCCCAAATGGTGCCCATTAAAATGCGCCAGCTTCTAAAAGACATTAACCACTATGACCAGGACCCCATCGGCAAGATTGCTAAAGACCACTATGAATTTGAATCCATTCATCCATTTTTTGATGGGAACGGCCGTGTCGGCCGCCTTCTCATGCTCACCCAGCTTTTATCCAAAGGCCTCCCACCCGCCCTGATCGAATTTGAAGACCGAGACCCTTATTACCTTGCCTTAGGCAAAGGCGATATGGGTGATTTCAAAAACTTGATCCAAATGGTTTGCGAAAGCATTTTTAAGGGATATGATCTTCTGCAACGCAGCACCAAAACGCGTTGACAGCGCGCCCGTCTCCTGTTAATCTGGAATCAAATGAAGAACGGACTCGACACAGCGGTGGGCACCACACCTTTAGCCACACTTCAAGCGCATATCCAACGTGTATTCGTAGGAAAAGAAAAGGTAGTCCAGAACGCACTCTCTTGTCTTCTCGCTGGTGGGCATCTATTGATCGAGGACGTTCCGGGTGTGGGGAAAACGACACTTGCGCTTAGCCTCGCGAAGTCAACCGGGTGTTCGTTCCAACGCATCCAGTTTACGAGCGATATGCTTCCTTCCGATATTCTTGGCGTATCTATTCTGAATCCAAAAACACAAGCCTTCGAATTTCGGCCGGGTCCGATTTTCAACCAGATTATTTTGGCGGACGAACTGAACCGCGCCACGCCGCGGACACAGAGCGCCCTGCTCGAGGCAATGAACGAGCGGCAAGTTAGTCTCGACAACCAAACGATGCCGCTGCCAAATCCTTTTTTTGTGGTCGCCACGCAGAACCCTCATGATCATCACGGTACGTTTCCGCTTCCGGAGTCCCAGCTTGACCGGTTCATGATGCGCTTGTCGATCGGCTATCCCGACCCTGCCAGCGAGAAAGCCATTTTGGCTTTAGGCGCCGATCATGAAGCGGCCAGGAATTTGCCCGCATGCCTTTCGATTGATTCGCTTCTAAATCTGATGGATCAGGTCAAACAGATCCATGTGTCCTCATTCGTGGATGATTATCTTCTTTCGCTCGTTCAAGCCACGCGTACGGCTGATCGTGTGGAAGTGGGCATCAGTCCTCGCGGCGCGAT
>JAYWEN010000083.1:0-1993 GCA_043779245.1 Elusimicrobiota bacterium
CATGGGTTTTATTTCGCAAGACGTGGTGCTATTTAAAGGAAGTGTTCGGGAGAACCTCTGCTCGGGAAAAGTGTATTCCAAAGGAGAAATAGAGAACGCCGCTCACCAGACCAATCTTGATTTGATCCTTAAAAATTCGGGGCGCAATTTGGATTCTTCTGTGCTCGATCACGGCGCAAACTTCAGCATGGGCGAGAGACAGCTCATTGCCCTCACTCGCGTGTTACTGAAGAATCCGCTCCTGCTCATTATGGACGAGGCTACGGCCAATATCGACCCCGAGCTTGAGCTCGTGATTCACCAGGCCGTTAAAACCGTCATGAAAAATCGCAGCTGCTTGATCATCGCCCACCGGATTTCCACGCTGCGCGATTGCGATCGCATTTTGGTTTTCCGCAACGGGCAAATCGAAGAACATGGCACGCACGAAGAACTCGTCGCCAACCGCGGTTATTACCGCGAATTGCTCGAGCACAATCAACATCGCGATTTGAATCCATGAACTATCTCACGCCCGCGGCCTTCCAAAGATTGAAAGCCGAGCTCGCTCAATTGTTAGACGAGGAACGCCCTAAAGTAGTGGCGCAAGTTTCGGCGGCCGCCGCTCTGGGGGATCGCTCCGAAAACGCTGACTACATCTACGGAAAGCGAAGGCTGCGCGAAATCGACCGACGCATTCACTTCGTGGGCAAACGACTGGAAGACGTTGAAGTGATTGATCCCGAAAAGGTGAACACGGCGAGCGTCGTTTTTGCGGCCTGGGTTAAAGTGGAAGACGAAGACCAAAAAAGCACGTGGTACCAAATTGTGGGCCAAGACGAGATCGACCCCTCACTCGGGAAAATCACTTTTTCCTCGCCACTCGGCAAAGCACTGCTCGGCAAAAAAAAGGGCGATGTGGTGGAATTCGAAAAACCCGGTCAAGGAATTTGCGAAATGGAAATCGTCGACATTCGGGCGAGCCTCGCTCGGCCTTCACTCCGTTAATCTTTAGCCCTAGTCATTTTCGATCAACAGCCGTGAACAATTCAAATCGGAAAGTCCGTGTCCGCCCACGATGAACGGACGAAAACGAGAACTGTTCGAGCTTCGATCACTATCGAGCATGAGATAATCACCGTCTTTTTCTTCCGTGAGCCGATACGTGGCCACGGTCGGGTAACCTCCGCGTCCACCCGGTGCGCCCGAATCGTAGCGAACCGTCACGATTTTCGATTGATTCGCTCCCTCTTCAAGAAAGAGATCGTGGTCACCGCATGTGCGGAAAGTCACGTAGTCGCTTCGCGTTTCGTCTTTCCCCCAGACCAATTGAGATTCACAATTCACCGGCTCCTGAGATTTTTTTCGGCAATAGACAAAATTTGTGTTCAAGTGCCCTTCAAGTCTAATACCCAGGCGAATTTTTAGAAATATCTCCTGTGAGTTGCCCACGGTGTAAATGTTGTCCCGGCAATATTGCCCGACCCACTCCCAGATCTGATCAAAATCCTGCTGCGTTTCTACTCGGTGACCGCCGGAACTTCCCCAGCTACAAAGCTCGCCGGCACGTGCCGATCCCGAAATAAGAATGAAGAATAATAAAAGAGTTTTCATGAATGTCTCCTTACGCCAGCATTACCTGGATCAAGTTGTAGGGTCGCCAAATCAAATTGGCCTCTCAGCTGCTTGTTGCAGCTCCCCTGTTTAGGTTGTGGCGTGGCTTTAAAGAAAGTCGCCCCAATCGTCAAGCGCCTTGTTTAAGAAAACTTGAAGGAGAAATTTTTAGAAACGGAAACCGGAAGACGCGTTCAGATACCAAACGTTGGAGCGAGCGGCATCAAAGGGTTTGCGAATCAGGTAGTTTAATCCAACCTCAAAGTAACTCGATTGCGAGCTGTTATATTGAAATCCGACTCCGGGATCGTAGGCGCAGGTTTTAGCGTTGGTGACGTCGAACTGACGAAAGCCCGCATAAACGTAAGGAAAAAATTTGCGGGAAATGGGCAGGAAAAAT
>JAYWEN010000084.1:0-2530 GCA_043779245.1 Elusimicrobiota bacterium
GAATCTGCTCGCTCAGCTCGGGATGTTCAACAAGAAACAAAACCATTTGACGCAGCCAATGACGCTTCGCGTCGGCGTTCATACCGGTCAGGTCCTAGAGAACGATTCAATGGCTTCTGGGCAACTCATTTCCAAAACGTTGGATATCGCCGCCAAGCTCCAACAAAATGCGGACGTAAATCACATGCAACTCTCAGAGGCGACCCTCGCTTTTCTGGGCGAGAACACCAAAGCCTTTCGTCGCGTGGGGTGGGACGCTTCGCTTGGGACGAACGTTTACGATTATGCGGCCGGAGGATCCGCCGGCTCCGCCCAAGTCCGAAAACTTCCCGAGCCGGCGCGCGTTCTCGTAGTGGAACCGGAACTGACCGAAATCGCTAAGATTAAAAAGACACTATTCGGCAGTCGCTTCGATGCATTCACCGTCTTCAATCAAAATCAGGCCACGATCGCGTTGTCGGGCTGGAAGCCCCATCTTATGCTGATCAGTTTGGACTTGCCCTGGAAAACAGGCTGGGAATTCCTAACGAGCCTTCGCACGGATGCGACCATGTCGAAAACGCCCATCGTAGCCCTTTCGCATCAAACGACCGGAGTTATTATTCAGAAAGCGTTTTCGATCGGAGCCAATGGGTTTTTGCGCAAACCCTTAGATGAGCAGCAAATATTAAAACGGATCGAGATGGTTCTGCGTGAATTCTATTTGTAGAAAAACCAACCCACGATCGTTCCTAGGAGTGCCAGTCCCACAAACCCGATAGAGAGAAGTAGCGGAGAGAACATCGAGGGGCTGCTCCCCAGACGTCGGAGGGCAGCAGCACTGGCGGAGCGCACGAGAGGATCTCTCCGGCGCCAAATCTTGCGCAGAGTGGGAATCCCGTTGCGGTCACCTGTCTCGGCCAGTGCACAAGCGGCCTGAAAGACAACCTCTCGATTGGGATGATCAGCCAGTTTCTGTAGGACGGAGACCGCGCGAGAATCTTGAAATGTGCCCAGCGCGTGAGCAATAAAGCTTTGAATCACGGGGTGCGATCGGTCCGCTTCTGAGATGAGAACAGGCAACACTTCAGGCTCGTGAAATTGTGCAAGCGCCCAAACCGCGGCAATCCGTAAATCCTCATCCCCCATTTTGGCGGCCTGTGAAAGAACCGGAATGGCGCGGCGATCCCCGATCTTCCCCAGCGCGGCGGCCACACCTGCCAGCCCAGGCTTGGCGAAATCGCTCAGAATACTGATCAACGCCTGGACGACACCAAATCCCTTTTGGGCAATATCAACGACCGCTTGATCACGAATAAATGGATCGTCGCTCGCCAACTCCTGAAAACTATCATCAAAATATTTATCGTCCAGCAAAGGAGTCTGAACCGCCGAATCCATCACGACCGCTTGGCCTTTCTCATCACGATGACAATACGGACAGACCTGAATAGCTCGAGGAATTTCCTTACTGCAAAATGGACAGGGACGCAGAATCATGGCTCCTGTATGTGCCAGGAAAAACCAAGAAATTCAAGGTGGAGATGTAGGGGTCGGAATGAATGTAAGGGGCGCTAGCAAGCGCCCCCTACAGGTCTAACGTAATGCTTTTTTAGGAAGGATGGATTGGACGGTTTCGCCTAACGACTCCGGAGATCTGGCCACGCGAATGCCGGCGGCTTCTAGATTTTTCATTTTCTCAGCGGCTGTTCCGCTTGAACCTTCAATGATCGCCCCGGCATGGCCCATACGGCGTCCGGGCGGTGCCGTTTGCCCGGCAATGAAAGCGGCCATGGGCTTAGACATATTCTTTTTAAAAAAGTCGGCCGCTTCATCTTCTTGTTTACCGCCGATTTCTCCCAAGATCAAAACAGCCTCTGTCATGGGATCTTTTTCGAAGAGTGCTAACAAATCAATAAAGCTCGAACCATTGATCGGATCGCCGCCAATTCCAATCACCGTTGACTGTCCGATTCCCAACTGCGTCAACTGCCACACCGCTTCGTAGGTGAGCGTCCCTGATCGAGAAATCACGCCGACTTTCCCCGGCTTATGAATATACCCAGGCATGATCCCGATTTTGCATTCCCCGGGCGTAATGAGTCCCGGGCCATTGGGTCCAATCATGCGCCCTTTCCACGCGGACTTGGCAAGCGTCGCCTTCACGCGCGCCATATCCAAAACAGGAATGCCTTCGGTGATAGTAACGATTAAGGCGATCCCTGCTTCAGCCGCTTCCAAAATCGCATCGGCCGCAAATGGGGCCGGAACAAAAATCATCGTGGCATTGGCGCTGGTCGACTTGACGGCCTGTTCGACTGTATCAAACACAGGAATTTGATCGACGAACGTGCCGCCTTTACCCGGCGTCACGCCGCCCACAATCTGCGTTCCGTAATCCCGGCACCCGCGCGCATGAAACATTCCGGCCGACCCTGTAATGCCCTGAACAATCACCTTCGTCTCTTTGTTGATTAAAATGCTCACTTGGTGGCCGCCACAATTTTCTCCGCTGCATCTGTCAGAGTTGAAGCCGCCGTCAATTTCAAAC
>JAYWEN010000085.1:0-3689 GCA_043779245.1 Elusimicrobiota bacterium
CAAAGATGAGGGCTTTGCCGCTGCACAAGTCGAGCCGTTTACGTCTAACGACGCCACCAATCACGTCACGATTACCTTTTTTATTACCGAAGGAACACAGGTTCTCGTGGAGGCAGTCGATATCCAAGGTGTGACGGCCTTCAAAGTGAAAAAGATTAAGCGATTGATGAAGACGCGCAAGAAAAAAGTGTTCAAACAAGACGTCTTGGCCAAGGACATCGAAGAAATTACCAAGTTTTACAAGAACCGCGGGTATCAAAATGTAAAAGTGTTAGAACCCAAGCAAGCGTTCAATCCTGAGAAGACACGTATTTCGCTTTCGATAACCGTTGAAGAAGGACCCCTCTTTCATTTCGGCGCCACCAAGTTTTCTGGGAACGCCATCTTTCCTAGCGAAAAACTGACACCCGCGATCCAGTACAAACCGGGGGACGTATTCAGTCAAGAAAAAATGGATGCGTCGGTTTCAAAACTCCAGGACATCTACGGCGCTCAAGGATACATTCGCGTTCAGGTCAAGCCCGATTTCGCTCAAGATCCAGTGAAGGGTATTGTCGACACTGACTTCAAATTGACGGAAGGAGAAGTCGTCTATGTCGATCACATCGGGATCGAAGGCAATACGCATACAAAAGATTTCGTGATTCGCCGTGAAGTCAAACTCAAAGAGGGCGAGCCGTTCAGTTCGGTGCTCGCCCGCAAAAGTGTTGAACGTTTGTACAACCTCGGCTTCCTGGACAACGTCGATGTCGATGTTCAGCAGCCTAACTCTCCCAACAAAGCCGACGTGATTTTTACCGTCACTGAAGGTAAGCCTGGTATTCTTTCCGCTGGAGCCGGCTATTCTTCCGTGGACGGTTTAATTGGCACCTTGCAGGTCCAACACATTAACTTCTTAGGTCGCGGTCAGCGGGTGAACTTGCAGTGGCAGTTCGGTGCGCGCACAAACAGTTTTGATCTCGGCTGGACTGAGCCGTGGTTTCTGGGGAAGCCTCTAACCTTTGGTCTGGATATTTTTAATGTGACTCGAACCCTACAGCTGAACACGGTGCGCGATGCCTACAAGACACATGACATCGGTGGCAGCATCACCGCGGGTCCCCGCTTCTCGGACGTCTACAGTCTCTTGTTCACCTATTCCTACGCGCTCCGACGCCGCTTTGACGTGTTCAACGACCCTTTGAACCCTGCGCAGACCAGTAACATTCGCTCGCAAGTCTTAGGCCCAGCCGCTGTAAACGACCCTTCAATTACGGACGTGCGGAAGAGGAGTTCGAATTTGGGTCAGCAATTTGTGAGAGACAGCCGCGATAATCAATTTGATCCCCAACGTGGAATGCGAACCTCGTTGGCCATGACAGAAGGCGGCGTCTTTCCTAGAGGAACGATCAAATTCCTAAAACCAAGCATCGATCACAGCATGCATTTTCCAACCTTTTGGAAGTTTGTGCTTTCACTTCATGCCAATCTCGCGTTGGTCAAACCCTACGGGGGTTCAGGACGCGATGACATTATTGACGAATTGTTTCACATCGGCGGCTCGGATACGGTGCGCGGCTATGAGTTGGGCCGCGTGGGGGTTTTGGACGGAGGGGAGATCGCTACCGTCTATAATGTAGAATATAAATTCCCAATAGCACCCGACGAACGTGGTAAAACGCTGCTCCAGGGCGTCCTTTTTTATGACATCGGTGGGTCCTGGAACAATGTGTCTGACGTAAATTATAGAACGGGGTCCAGCCAGTTGGGTTTAAAACAAGGCTTCGGCATTGGAATTCGTTTCAAAACACCCGTATTTCCGCTTCGCTTAGATTGGGGTCACGCGCTGAATGCCGCTCCCGGCGAGGCACAATCGCAGTTCTACTTTACGGTAGGGAGTCTCTTTTAAATGAAAAAACAGACGCTCATCGCTGTAAGCCTGCTCCTGGCGCTGCCGAGTGCAACACGTGTCAGCGCGGTCGAAATTCCCCTCGAAGCGCTAACTCCAGCTCGCGTGGGCTTTGTCGATTTGCAGAAAGTTTTCGATACCTATCCCGAGAAATCCTTCGCAGAAGGGGATTTGCTTCGCGAGATTGAGAAGCGCAAGCGCGAATTGGGATCCCGCCAAAATTTAATCAACACCCTACGCCAACAGATTGCCGCTGATGAAAGCACATTATCTCAGGGCAAAAATGGGGCATCCGTCGTAGTCCCTCCAAACTCCGTTCCCAATTTGTCCCCAGCACCACCCACACCTGTCGCGGTGAAACCCTCAACTTCGACGGCCCCAGCTGCAAGCCCGCCTGTCGAAGCTTATCCGCTCGAAGATCCGCTCTCAGGGCTTCCGGGCCATGACGCGTCATCGATTGTCGATCGCACTCAGGGGGGCTCGACGCAGTTGCCCGGCATGAAAACAGCCGCGCCGAAAGGCACACTCTTAGAATTGCTCGCAGCGACGACAGGTCCCGTTCAACTCAATCCTGACGCGCAGATGGCGCTTCAAAAACGGATCGACGACAATCGTAAAATTCTTGAACGCCAATCTGCCGAGTTCAGGAATTTCCGAGGCAATGCGATTGCCGACATGAAAGTACTGCAAACGCAAAAGACCTATGGCGTCATGTCGAAAATCTATGCAATCCTCCAAACGCTCGCGCGCGATGAAGGTGTCACGCTCGTGATGGACAAGGCCTATGTGTTGTACGGAGAAGACACTGTCGATCTAAGCGACAAACTGATCCAACGTCTCCAGCAAACTGAGCAATGATTCGTCTGACCGCGCAAGACATCGCCTCCAAAGTGGGAGGAGAGATAATTGGCGATGCGCTGGCCAAGGTCCAAGGCGCGGCTGGGCTGGATGAAGCCTCCGAAAACGACATATCCTTTTTTCACAATCTCAAATACATCAAGTCTCTCCAGAACACCAAAGCAAGCATCGTTCTTATTCCCCAATACACGAACGGCACCGCCCTACCCCAGGGAAAGACGCTCATCCGTGTGGCTAACCCTCAAAGGGCATTCGGTCAAGTTTTAGGTCTGATAGACGGTCAACGGAATCATCACCCCGAAGGTATTCATCCCAAAGCCCATGTGGAATCGACGGCCAAGATCGGCGCGCGCACCATTATTTATCCAGGCTGCTATATCGGGCATGGCGTGAGCATTGGTGAAGACTGCCTGATCTACGCCAACGTGGTAGTGCGCGAAGATACCATCATCGGCGATCACGTGATCGTCCAACCGGGCGCTGTGATTGGATCTGATGGCTATGGATTTTCGACGACAGATGGACGTCATCAAAAGATTCCGCAGGTCGGCCGGGTCGTGATCGAAGAGGATGTTGAAATCGGAGCCAACTGCACAATTGATCGAGCCACGACGGGCGAGACGCATATCGGCGCTGGAACGAAAATCGACAACCTCGTACACATCGCGCACAATGTGAAGATTGGCCGGGATTGTTTAATCGTCGCTCAGGTGGGGATCGCGGGATCCTCAACGATTGGCAATCGCGTGACGTTAGGTGGACAGGTAGGCATTGTCGGACATATTTCGATTGTCGACGGAACCGTAGTGGCCGCCCAATCTGGCGTAATAAACGATGTCAAGAATCCAGAAGTATTATTTGGTTCGCCCGTGCGTCCGATCAAACAAGCGATGAGACTTCATGCCATCTACGGAAAACTGGAAGAGATCTACCACATCATTAG
>JAYWEN010000086.1:0-2330 GCA_043779245.1 Elusimicrobiota bacterium
GAGAAAGGGGTCTTTGTCGAATTGGGTCCGGATAAACAAGGCCGTATGGCGCTCAGTACGCCCGCGATGGCCAATCTTGAAATTGAAATGATGGGGACCGTGCGCGAGCTGGCCAAAAAGAAAGGGTTCGGAGTCGATGCGTCCAAAGTCATGACCCAATTGGGTCCCGATATTGGGCGGTTAAGCGACGAACAAAAAGCCACAGTCATGTCCGCAACGTCAGATCATGGGATTGCGGTCATTCAAGGCCGGGCCGGGTCCGGCAAGACCACGACGCTTGCGGCGATTCGCGGAGCTTATGAACGCGCCGGCTGGAAAGTGGAAGGCGTTGCGCTTTCAGGGCAAGCGGCGCTTAACATGGAAAAAGAAGCCGGAATCAAATCGCGCACGATTGTTTCTTGGAAGAAGAACCCGGTCGGGTCGCAAGTCCAACCCATGAATACCGTGGTGATTGTAGATGAAGCGGGCATGGTGGGATCCAGAAGCACCAAAGAGATTTTAGACCGCGCCCGCCATGCCGGATCCAAAGTGATTTTAGTAGGCGATGAGAGACAGCTCCAACCGATTGAAGCAGGCGGGGCGTTGCATGCGGTAGACCGAGAGCTTATCCGCGTGGCTCCTGAGGCGTCGAGCCAAATTCAAACGATCCGACGGCAGAAAGACGAATGGATGAGGCAAGCTGTTTTCGAAGCCGCCAAAGGCCACACGCCTGAGGCCCTTCGGGCCTTGGATGAACACGGCGACGTAGCTATTTACCGATCGCCGGCGGCGGCCAGGCGCGAACTCGTCAAAGAATATCTTTCGCGTGAGCGTGAGGCCCCGGAGAAAGCCGTGATCTTAACCCATCGCAAAGGGGACGCTGGCAAATTGAACGAGCATGTACGCCAAACATTGCAAGAACGGGGGCTGGTCGGTGAGAATAAACTCGAAATCGATAACGGACAGCGGAAACTAGGGCTCGCCATCGGGGACCGCCTGATGTTCACGAAAAATGAGTACCAGAAATTAGATGTTCGCAACGGGCAGCGCGGGACGCTCCGAGAGATCGACGAGAAAGCACGAACCATCGGAGTCCGGATGGACGACGGCCAGGACAAAGCCATTCGGCTTGATGAATATCATTCCATTGATTACGGATGGGCTTCGACGACGCATAAAGCGCAAGGGGCGACCGTTGATCGGGCTTACGTGTACGGCCACACGCAAGAATCGATGGCCAATCAACATGCGACCTATGTGCAAATCAGCCGGGCAAGAGAAGAAACCAAGATTTACGCCGTTGCCGGCGAGCGCTCAATCGAGCGATCCGTTGAGAAACCTGAGCAAGACCTGGGAATGGAGCGAGAGCTGCCCGAATCCGGGCGTCTGGAGAAAACCGAAGAGCGTCAGAAGGCGATGGAGCAAATGGGCAAGACCTGGGGACGAGATGCGATGAAAGACACAACGCTCGATTACAAGCGGTCCCAAGAATTGGCGCAGGAACATCGACGCGTGATAGAGCAACAGGTGCGACAAGAGATCGAGTTGCGACGACAACGTGAGCGCGAGGATGACCGAGGAATGGAACGATGAAACGTTGCTTGATTTACGCTCGCGTATCCACCAAGCAGCAGACGACCGAGAATCAACTACCCCCGTTGCGAAAGTTTGCTAAGGATCGTAAGTGGGAAGTGGTCAAAGAAATGATCGATCATGGTTACTCGGGAACGACCGAAAACAGGCCGAACCTGATCGAGCTAATGACAATGGCGCGACACCGGGAATTTGATGTGCTCCTGGTTTACGCGCTCGATCGGTTTGGCCGAAGCGTCAAGCACTTGGTGACGGCGCTGGACGAATTTAAATCGTTGGGCATCGACTTTTGCGCCTACAACCAGAATATCGATACCACCACCCCGTCCGGGAAGCTTTTCTTCACGATGATTTCAGGCTTTGCGGAATTTGAAGCGGGGATTATTAAAGAACGAGTTCACGCCGGATTGGCTCGTGCTCGAGCGGAAGGAAAACAATTGGGGCGCCCCAAAACCGTAGAGCTTGATCTCTTGGAAATTAAGAAGTTGCGCAAGACGCGTTCTATTCGCCAAATCGCTTCCGATCTCGGTTTATCCAAAAGCACTGTTCAAAGGGCGACTACGGAAGTGTGAAAAACTCAGTTGCCCAAAATATTAGGCCTTTCAATTCTCTATTTAAGTGGTATACTATCAATGCATCAATTGAATTGATTAATTGGAGGATCTATGACGCGACAAATTGCTGCACATATTGCTAGAACTCAACTCGGTCAAATCATGGAACGTGCGGTTCAAAATGACGAGCGTTTCGTTGTTGAT
>JAYWEN010000087.1:0-2508 GCA_043779245.1 Elusimicrobiota bacterium
TTTTGGAGCTAACCAATAGGCTTTATTGGTTTATATTCTCGGGCTTGGTGCAGAAATAGGCCTCCTGAGCCATAATTAGCGAACCCCTTGGATTCTTGAGTGAGTCCAGGGGGTTTTGCTTTAGTTGGCGGCCTTGCAATCACCGCTGCTCGCGTCCCATGCGTAGCCGGGGCGTTGCAAGCACTGCGCTTGGGGCGTGTATTGAGCCGCCACTCCTGAACCCCGACACATCATGACCCGCCCACTCAGATCAGTTCCGAAACTCAATGTGTAATCCCTTGAACGAAGAGGATCGCCTGCGCCGCTGGCCCGCTCGGCCGAAACAAAAGCAGAGGCCACATATTCGCGCGCCATGGAGGGATCTGAAACTGTTTCGAGGCGCTCGATTTTCAGCGGGTTGATTTTGAATTTTGCGTGCTTAAGCCAAGAGTCCTGAGAGATGGGTACAGGAAAGGGCATTTCTCGAAAGGCAGTCGGTAGGGTGGGCGTAGGCCAAAGACCCAGGCGAGCGGCACGTAACTTTCTTTGCAACCGGTCAAGGTCGTTGTCAGTCGGAATCACCAGAGGCGCAATCCCTTCGGTCAAACCAATCGCCCGACAAAACCCCGCCGGATCTCCCAAAAGATAACTTCCGACCTGACTCTCGAGCTGAGCAAAATCTGTCAGCTCTTGCTCCGTCGGTTCGGTCGAAAAAAAGCTCTGACAAAAAAAGAAAACCGGCCGATAAAAAAGGACGACCCCAAAGAGAATAACTACCGTTTTCAGGGTGACGCGCTTATTTTTTTTTCGCCGACGTTCCCCGGGAACCCGGTTGTAGAGTTCATGCCCCGCCATGGGCCGATTATAACTCATAAGATGAAACTGTGTCTTCAGCACACGCCAAGTGGCATCAAACAGTCTTGTAAAGGACACAAGGCGCAGCGAGCTATATCATCAAAGGTCGGTGTGGCGTGGAAGGCGGACGGCATTAGAATTGCTTTGAGTGACTGTACAAGAAAGCAAGGAGCGCGAACCATGAGCAACACAGGTTGGATTTTGACGGTGGCATCGGCATTTTTCATTCTTCAGGGCTGTGGGGCGAAGTGGAGCGTGAGTGAGCAGCGCTTCTTTAAGTATCAGAATAAAGACATCCGCATCGCCGGAGTCGTGGAGCTGACCGAAAAGGGGAAACGCCCCTTAAACAGCGATAACGGCCCCCAGCTTGAGGCGCGTTTCTATACCGATGAGTATTTAACCGTGATTCACGAAGCCAACATGCGAGTGGGGGCGGAGCTCGAAAAACAGGGGATGATTGGGAAGCGAGAGATTTTCAAGCTTCCGATCACGGATGTGCGGTTGGGCGGGACCTCCAACTCTTATCCTAAAATTTGCGCGGAGATCCGAGTCGATAGTTCAAACATTGAGAAATGGACACCACTCGGTTGCGTGGGCGAAAACGACACGCCTTCGGAAAGCGAAACGGGCGATATCGGGCGAGATCCCGTGACGCCCTGAACGCGCACCAGCAGCTCAAAGACGAGGCTTGCACCAAACGTGTAGCGGTGGAGCCATCAGGGGTTCTGATGCCTGCAGTGGGTAGCGTACAGCCCGCGAGCCCAAAAAACGAGAGGGCCGCGAAACCAGAGACCAGTCCAGTTCCGCGGCCGCTCATCGACGGATTAGTCGTGATAAATTAAGAAGACGCTGCCGTCTTCCAGTTCTTTTACAATTTCGTCGTGATATCGCATTTCCACCGCCGGGCAACCCCAGGAGCGGCCGAGGCGTCCTTGCGAGGCGATGGATTCGGGTGAAACATAGTCTGCGCCATGAAGCACAATCGCACGCGACTCAGCGTTACTGTTCGTGGACTCTTGGCCCCGAAGAATCATCGAGCGACCATGGCCACCTTGATATTCGTTACCGGTGAGGTAGATCCCCAGCGAACTCATCTCTGAGCCCGAAACATTTGAAAATGTCGTCGCGAAGTTTTCGCCTGAGTTCTTGCCGTGGGCCACCAAGTAAGAATTCACATTTCCGGTCGACACCCGGATGATGAACATGCGTTCTTGCGTTGAAGGTTTATTGAAGTCGATAATCGTGACGTAGTCTTTGTTGGGAACTGAACTAGCGTGAGCGTTTAGATACCCAAACGCCTTATTCAGCGCGGCCTGGGGAATTTCTGGATGAGTGTTTAAGAGCTGCGCCACCAAACGCTGGAGCACTCCGGTCAGATCCCCAATTGGACCGGGGATCGGAGTGTGGGTGGGCTTGGGTGTTGGCTGTGGGGTCGGGTGGGTGGTAGGAGTCGGATTCGGTTGATTCGGATCAGTGGGCTGGGCGGGCGCAAAGCCCGTGAGACCAACAAAACCCAAAACGGCGACTAGCAGATACTGCTTATTGCTCTTCACTTACCCCTCCTTGGGTGTTTGTTAAGCCGGGCTCCGAGCCCAGCAGGTTGTCGTCGCTCATCCAGAACGGTGACAACTCGGTGACTCTCTGATTTTAAGGGCAAAAGATTGGCGAAGTAAA
>JAYWEN010000088.1:0-2990 GCA_043779245.1 Elusimicrobiota bacterium
CAGCCTCAAGACTCGATCGAGTCCCAGGACTACTTTCATCCCATTGGGCCCCTGGATAATTGAGCGCAATACCGCTGGGAAGAATACCTGTCACACTCCAACTTGAAGAGAACACATCCACCTGAACAATTTCCTGACTGGTCGCTCGCCAAGGCCAGATCAAATTATTTTCACAGACTACCGTGACTTTGCTTTCCTTCGTCGCAAAGGGCAGGCAAGACTCAAAGTTTGTTTGCGCCGCCACGTCCACAACCTCCCATCCCTGAGGCTGCTTGCGCAATAAAAAAGAGGATGGTCGTTCCGAAGAGTCCATGGCGCCTACGACGATCGATTCAAGCACATCCGGACCCGAGGCATGTCCCGCAAAGGAGAGCGACACGCTGCTTTCACAGAGTGGCGGGATCGAAGTACCCTCCGAGTATTTTTTGCAAAGGGTGGCGGCCACCTCTTTGGCGTTGAAGGAGGATGAAGCCGCTCCTGTTGCACGGAATTGATTTTTGCGTCGCTGCTGGTTGGGCGTCATTTCTGAGCGAGCGCTGCCAAAAACGAAAAGCAGCAAAAAAAAGGAAATGAGAATTTCTTTCATTTGATAGATAAGATTTTACAAAGGATTTTCCGCCATTACACCTTTGGACGACCCGCAGTGACGTAGTGGCGGGGTCCTTTTTTGTGGTGTTGGAAGGGGGCAATCCCGTTAGGCGGGTCGCCGGATGTGTGAAGACCGGGGATTCAACGTCGACATGAGCTTTTGGGCGCGCAGGGCGCTCAGCTCCTTATCTTTTATTTCAAGCATGATGTCCATCTCAAACCCCGACGCTATTTTCCAGAATGCTTGAAAATCATCCAGGAGAATTGTTGGCGCATGTTTACCGATACGCTCCCCATCCGATTGTGAACTGTAATCGACCATCATCGGCCCATCCCCCAGTCTCCATGTCGCCGCCGCCAGCACTAGCGCTTTTTCCAAGGATACACCCTCATTCAACAGGCGATGATGAAACACATCAAATAGGATAGGAACGCGTGTGGCGGCATGAATCACCAAACAATCCTTCAACGAAAAAAGCCGATCATCGTTTTCAATCACCAGGCGATCGCGGATCGAACTTGGCAGAGTTTGATAGCGTTGGATAAATCGTTTGATAGCCGCTGGCTTATCCCCATAGACCCCGCCCACATGAATCTGGATTTTCGCGGTCGCATCCAACCCCATCGCCGTAAGAAGGTCGACATGATACTGCAGCTCTTCAATACTAGCCCGCACAATTCTTTCCTCCACCGCGTTAATTAACGTGAATTGGTCCGGATGCATGGAAATGCGCATCTTTGATCCACGAATGAAATCGCCCAAAGCTTTAAACCTCGCCGCGTAACGGGAGAGCCAGGGAAACGTGCAAACCCGATGAGAAGCAAACGGGATCAGATCGGACGATATGCGAAAGAACAACAAGGAGTGCTCTAGGTTATATCGCAAACACGATTCCAGGGAGTTCAGATTATGCTCGACAGCCGCCAGCATTCGCTCAGGCGAATAGGACGCCAATCGAAAGGTTTGAGGCGTTGCCTTCAAGCTGTAATTCATACAAGGATATCCGATGCGATGGCGTGGAGTCACAACATATAGTGCTTGTTTAAGACTGAATATTACAGTTTAAGTGCGATGAAGCGATAATCCGTTTTCGGTAATAAACCTGGATGGCTCACATGCTTCGCAGATCGCTCGCTAGGATCTCATTTCGGTGTTCCGTGAAGACCTATGCGAAATAGGCTATTAACGGCCGTTTTCGGGGGATGGGGACTGTAGGGGTACTCGGCGGATAAATTCGTCTTTGTGGCGGTGGCTTTGGTTCAACGATTCTGTTTGTACGGTGTCGTAGGTCGCGACGTCCGGTAAACGATCAAAGACAAAAGTTCGCGGGGTTTTGCCGTCGGGTTTTGACCAGGTCCCGATCCAGGCATCCGGCGCGGCTTGTCCGGTCAGCATGCCGATGTATTCGCCTTTGTCATTGACTTCATAAAACACGAATTGGCCTTGGGCATCGATCGAACCCTCGTGCACGGGGGATATTTGATAGTGAGTTGCTATAACGAGCCGAGCCGTGTAGACATTGAAAGGTATTCCACTTCAAAGCAGCTCGAAAAATTTATCCTCAAAGGTTAATACGCTCCGCTTGAAGCACCCGAAAACACATATACCCTTCGGATATGTCGCGATCTTTTACGCGGAGCTACAGGGAAGGGGATCGTGCTAGTGTGTTACGAGGGGGGTGGAGTTTTTTGCTGAATCAACTGCGAGAGTCAAGCTGCATAGGGTAGAGTGAGCCGGCAGAGTGCTCATTCAAGTGCTTCGTTCGAGGAACGCGGGCCTTATTTATTTTTTTTGAGTTTCAATAAACGTCATTGCATTAGTTGCCAATTTCTAGTAATAACTTGTTATGAAACGATTGATTTCTTTGGTGCAGGCCTTTCTCTTAACCCTTTCTTTGTGCGCGATATCGTGTGCCTCGGACGAATTCTTAACAGAAAGTTTGGAAGCCAGCTCTTCATTACGCGACGCTATGGCTGAACAGTCAGGTCCTCGCCCCTATAAATGGGATTTCGGATTTGATGTCGGATACATGAAATACCTCAAAAAGAAGGACTCCTCCGCCGTATTGGACATCAACAAAGTAAATGAATTAGATGAGGAACGTGCGGATCTCGGCTTGGGGCCCGTTGCTCCGGGAACCATCGATACGGTTACAGGACGACCTAAAGATTTCTGGGAATTGGGAGCGCATTTGTATCGGACGGTCGGCCCGGTTATCAGTGTTGGGCTGATCGCAGGGTTCGGTTTCGAACGAGCCATGACCCTGACTAGTCAAGGATCCGCGGTCGCGGCTCCTATGTATGCCATCGATTTTACCCGTCAAATTTATTATGCCGCGCCTTCCGTAAAACTAGGCTATTGGATAAATCGCTTTCGACCGTATGTTGTGGGCGGGATTGGA
>JAYWEN010000089.1:0-3455 GCA_043779245.1 Elusimicrobiota bacterium
GTTATTTTTTTCGAACGGATAATAAACCCGGGCGTCGGAGTGATCGGCCAAGGAGAGAACAAGGTCAAGCTGCACGCCGGTCAGATCGTAAAAGCCGTAGAGTAGGATCGCCTTTTGTTCGCTAATCCACGGATGCTTGGATGCCCGCTCAGCCGCTCGGCGGAGCAAGTCAGCCGAGGTCTTCAGCTGGAACTTCTCGAGAAGCCCTGTGACGCGTGCATAGAGTGCCAAAGTCGATGCGGCTTCAGGGGCTTGAGCCCCTAGAAAACCTTCGTTGGCGGCTTGGAGCGCGTAATCGGCTCGGATGCCTGAGTCGCGCATATCCCTCAACGTAGACGATAAAGCGCCGGTCAAGCCTTTTGAAACCGGGCTGCCCTCGTTGCGATGAAAGGCGGCGCGAATGTAATGATCGACAGGTTCGGGATTTTTTCCCGTTAGAATGCTTCGGATCAATTCCTGATAAAGCGCCGGCTCGGACACCACTGGCTCCGTGTATCCGGCGTCCGAAAGCAGCCGTTCGGCCAAGGCATAAAAAGTCAGGCAATGAATATTCAGATAACCCGGATTTTGGGTGGCTGATTGGCGCTGCAGATGGGTCAGTAGCCGACCGGAGGGCGACAACACAAGAATGTTCGAGAGCGGATCTTTCTCTTTGAGTTGTTGAAGTTCGCGGAGAAATGACGTCTCAAGCTCGCGGAATGAACCTGTGATCACTTGGAACATGGTCCTATTCTATTAAAGCGAACTGGACCGGGCAGTAAAGAAACAGGGCGACGCCTCTTTCGAGACCGTCGCCCGGTGACAAGTTACTGCAGGCAAAAGAAACAGATCAAATCTTGTTCAAGGATTAAAGTGGCTAATTGAGCTTGATAGCGATGTAGTCGTAGAGAGGGCGAGTGGGATCATAGACCTGGACACCGCGGAATAAGAAGCGGAAGCCTGCACGGTCAAATGCCATGTGTTGTTTGAGCGCAACTCCCAGCGTGGCATCATTTTCGAGAATCGTGCCGAGTTCATGGTTTTCGCAAAGCACCATATATTTATCTCCAGGCTGGGGCAGAATCAACACGGGAAGAATGAGCGTTGTGGCGGGCGGAACTCCTGTGTGAGAATCTGGCGTTTCGGCGAGAGCCGCTTGACGGGCTTCAAGCCTGATCATCCGGGCTTTGGTTTCGGGAATTCCTGCATCAATCGACGCCGATACCCAATCCAAGAGTTCTTCTCGGACCTTGGCGATGTCTTCGGCTTTGGCGATCGACTGGATTTCCCCTTCCGGCCGCACCGCACGAACCAGAGATGAAACTTCCTTCAAGTACGTGTTCTTGTGCGCTTCCGGAATGTAATACATCACGACTAAATGGACTTTCTTCCCGTCCTTTGACCCGTAATCGATACCCGCGGGGCTCCAACCGACCGCGCTTAAGAGGTCGCCGCTGCCTGGCACTCGCACGTGCGGACAAGCCACACCAAGACCGATGCCGGTATTATTTGACTGCTCTTGAACATTGACTTGCTCGGCCAAATCGACACTGCCACCTATTTCCGGGATGGCTTCAATAAGGTGAGCGAGATATTTAAGCGATTTCCATTTGTCAGTATCAGGAAGTTCTACTAATCGTCCATCCTGTAAAGCATTTAACAAGCTTCTCATTAGTCCACTCCGTAACGGTTTATAAACCATGTTTTTATAGTGTGCGTCAGAACGACATAAGCCAGCAACGTGGCGACCATCCATGGCCAAAAGGTTTTAGGCAATGCCACCAATCCGAGATAATTCGCAACTGGAGAAAAAGGGATGTAAATGGCCAATGCCATGACGGTTAACGTCGTGAGCGTCAATGACAGGCTCGCTTGGCTTTGAATAAAAGGAATTCGATTGGTGCGAATGATGTGAACGATAAGCGTCTGAGTGAGAAGCGACTCCACAAACCAACCAGAATGGAACAGGCTTTCATAATAGGTTTTCATCGCAGGAGGGGTGCTCGCGCCGTTAAATTTAATGCAATGGAATACATAGAGCAAAAGGAAGAACGTTGTGTAATCAAACACAGAGCTCGTAGGGCCCACAAAGAGCATAAACTTCTTGATGCTGCTGATGTTCCATCTTCTTGGCTTGAGAAGGTATTCCTCGTCGACTCGATCCGTAGGAATTCCAAGCTGAGAAAAATCGTAGAGGAGATTGTTAACCAATACTTGTATCGGAGCCATCGGCAAGAAGGGCAAGAAGAGCGCGCCTCCCACCATGCTAAACATATTTCCGAAGTTGGAACTGGCCCCCATCTTAATGTACTTAATGATATTTCCAAAGACTTTGCGTCCCTCAATAATGCCGTCTTCTAGCACAAGCAAACTTTTTTCAAGGAGGATAATATCGGCCGACTCCTTCGCTACATCGACTGCCGTGTCGACAGAAATTCCGACATCAGCTGTTCTCATGGCGGGAGCGTCATTTATTCCGTCGCCCAAAAATCCAACCACATGATTATTTCTTTGGAGGGCACGAATAATGAGCTCTTTTTGGGCTGGGGATAGACGCGCAAAGACGGTCGTTTTCTCCACGAGTACAGACAAGTCAGATTCACTGATATTGACAAGCTGATCTCCGGTCACCAATCCGTCAATTTCAAGCCCGACGTCCTTACAAACCTTGCGGCTGACGAGCGCATTATCACCGGTCAATATCTTTGTAGCCACACCCGATTTGCGAAGCACCTCTAAAGCCTTGCCGGAAGACTCTTTCGGCGGATCAAAGAACGCAATGTAGCCCAATAGAACCAGATCTTTTTCATCCGCGGAGGCAAACACTTCCTTGGATTGTGGATATTCTCGGTACGCCACGGCTAGCACGCGATATCCATCGGCGCTCAAGGATTGGAATTCTTCCATCAGATCGTTCTTGAGCATGTCGATAATGGGATGAATCTCTTCGTCCACTTGGTAGCGATCGCAGACGCTGAAAATTTCCTCCACCGCTCCCTTGCAGATGAGGACGTGATCGCCTTCGTAGTCAATAATAACGGACATGCGTCGTCGCGAGAAATCAAAAGGGATTTCATCGACTTTACGACATGTTCGTTCGACGTCAAGGTCCGTATGCGCGAGGATGGCGTTGTCCAACAAGTTCCTTAAGCCGGTTTGATAATGACTGTTCATGTAGGCGTAACGGAGAACATCCTCACTTTCGCGGTTCGTCACATCGACATAACGCTCGAGTACAACCTTATCCTGCGTCAACGTACCCGTTTTATCGGTGCAGAGAATGTCCATGGCGCCAAAATTTTGAATCGAGTTAAGTCTTTTAACGATAACTTTCTTTCGAGACATCGCTAATGCCCCTTTCGATAAGTTAACGGTTACAATCATCGGTAACATTTCAGGCGTAAGGCCCACGGCTACGGCAAGACCAAACAAAAGAGCTTCGGTCCAATTGTGCTTCGTGAATCCGATGATCACAA
>JAYWEN010000090.1:0-1914 GCA_043779245.1 Elusimicrobiota bacterium
CTGGCATTTTTGTCAAGCGTATCGGCACTCTTTCAAAAAGAAGGATTTCTCGACGAGCTCACAAAACTTGCCTCTCCCCAAGGTGTCCTCCACGCCATACGACACGCTGAAAAATCAGCCTAAAGGACCCGTACTTCTTTGGATGCGAATTCGTAACGTTTTCCATTGGATTCGTGAGATGACAGCCGCCAGACCTAAAATTGGGATGGCCTGGTATCAAGAGGATCAATGGCCTCTCTTGCGGGAACTTTCTGTTGATAAAAATCGCTTAGAAGAAAAGTACACCGAATGGCTGGCGTTGGCTCAAGCGAAATACGCGCAGCTCCTACAGAGCGGAAAGCCTGTCGTTAAAGTTCCGGTGGACGTCAAAGACATGGCGACATGGTGCGCTGAATTGGGCCAAAAGGTTGATGGCGATGGCCGTGTAGCCTATGTGGTTTTTGTATTGGAAAAACAAAAGCGGACCATCCCCATAAAAAAAGTAAGAAATTAATTCATTTAGACTTGTAATAAATCGTTTTAGGGGATAATTAGTATCAAAGGGGAAAGGACAAAGGTGACCTTTCTATGAAATACGAGATCAAAGATCGTTACGAAAAGTACGCCATTTTCACTGTGGAAGCGGATTCTTTCAAAGAAGCCGTCGAACTGGCCTTAAAAAAACACGTCAACCTCTCCGAAGCCGACCTCTCGCATGTGGATCTGTCCGGCATGAATCTGTCACGAATAGAACTCAAAATGACAGACCTCTCGGAATCGAACTTGTCCGGCACCAATCTGTATGGATCGAATCTGTCTCGGTCTAACCTGTCACACGCCAACTTATCTCATGCCAATTTGTACGCCACAGATTTTTCTGGAGCAGATCTTTCTAGCGCAGACTTTTCTCAAGCGGATCTAAGCGGATCAGAACTGCAAGGCGCCAAAATAACCGGCGCGAATTTCACCGGCGCAGATCTCCTCGGTGCCCATGTCCCTAAAGAGATGCGCCTAGCGGCTTGAGAGGAGCTGCTTTACAGCCACAATAAATAAACCTGTACACAATAAATTCAGTGCGAGGCTTAGACTTCCCACAACGAGGGATGAGCCTGTGAGTCCATATGACATCGCGATGAGCAAAACGCCCGCTCCAACTTCACCTCGCGGGAACATCGCTATGCTTAATGCCAAGCGCTCTCGAAAAGTTATCTTGTCCCGATAGCAGGCTAAAGGAAAACACTTCCCAAGATTTGAAAGCACGGTAATCGCCAAGACATGAACGATGAGAATGCCGTAACCTAAGGACTCCAACGAAACCCTTGGCAGCGAACATCCCACCAAGAACAGAAATACGATTTTAATCCCTTCATCTAAATACGAACGGTTGAAGATCGCAACCGACTCCTTATTCTTTAAAAGACAGCCAAGGGTAAACGCGGGAAGTAAAACTTCGATTCGGATTGACGTGTAATGCCTGAAGGCGATGCAAGCGAATGTTATGGCTACGGCATAACCGAGTATCCATTTCTTTTTAGTGGGCCAAAGTAGACGATCAAAGAAAAAGTAGGCTGTCGCTAAGAGTGCTCCAATGATCATGATGACAATGGCTAGTCGCCACTCCAGGCCGATAAAAAGCATTTGGAGGGGAACCATCAGAAGAACCGTGTGTAAGTCATCAAAGATTGCCAGTAGACGTGCTTTTTGAAACACCCATGTTTCTTTGAGTCCGGCTGAAGCAAGCATCGTAAAGAGAACACCTGCCGATGTCGGCGCCGCGAATTGGGCAACAAGCAGCGATGCCTTCCAGGGCGTATGCAAAACACCTAAAAAATACAAACTACATAAAATCCAGGGGCATGCGGCGGCTGAGGCCGCGACACCGTAATCGAAGGCATAAGAAGAAACGCGTGTCTTGTCGATTACGAATTCTAAGCC
>JAYWEN010000091.1:0-2261 GCA_043779245.1 Elusimicrobiota bacterium
GGCCAAAGAGCGAGTTCCGCTTGAGAAAGTACAGGCCATCGGTTCGTATCTGTGAGTCCATCGTTAGAATTTCACCCGTTGTTTCCTATAATCGTGCAATGCCTAAATACCAAGCTGTACGCGGCACTAAAGATATTTTGCCCGTCGATGCCGCCAAGTTCCAACGCTTAGAAGTCTTCGCACGCACGCTCTTCCACCGCTTCGGATTCCAGGAAATACGCACGCCTACATTTGAATCCGTCGACCTTTTCCAGAGGTCGCTCGGAGAAACAACCGATGTGGTGTCTAAAGAAATGTATGTTTTTGAAGACCGTGGCGGGCGCAAGCTCGCGTTAAGACCAGAAGGAACGGCCGGTGTGGTGCGGGCCTTCATCGAACATCATTTATCCCAAACTCATCCATTTTGCAAGCTGTTTTATATAGGGCCGATGTTTCGCGCGGAGCGTCCACAGGCCGGTCGCTATCGGGAGTTTTGGCAGATTGGCGCTGAATATTTTGGCAATGCCTCCGCCGCGGCCGATGCGGAGCTGCTCCTCATGGTTCAAACACTATTTCGGCAATTGGGATTGCAGGACGCGCGCTTGAAAATAAATAGTTTAGGGGACGCCAAGTGCCGCCCTCAGTATCTCGAGTCTCTCAGCGCCCACATCAAAGGGATTCTGCCCACGCTGTGCGAAGACTGCCAGCGCCGCGCCGAAAAAAATCCACTGCGAGTGTTGGATTGCAAAGTCGACGGCCCAAAGCTCACCGATCTTCCGACGGTCGATAAATTCTGGTGCGATGACTGCCGCACGCATTTCACAAAAGTTCAGGATCTCTTAACCCAAGCGGGCGCTACCTTCGAGCTCGTCCCGCGATTGGTTCGCGGTCTGGATTATTACAGTCGCACCGTTTTTGAAATCACCTCGAGCGCCTTAGGCGCCCAAGATGCTCTGGCAGCGGGTGGACGCTACGATAAGCTAGTGAAGGATTTGGACGGTCCAGACGTTCCGGCACTCGGTTTTGCAATGGGTGTGGAGCGCGTGCTTTTAGCCTTAGATGCAGTTGAAAAAGACATTGAAAAATCAGCCGATTCCTTATACATCTTTGTGGCGGCTTTAGGGGAGTCAGCGGGGGTGGAAGCCTTCAAACTTATGCAGACGCTCAGGCTCAATCCCGAACTCGCCCAGATGAAGATTGTAATTGAGGGGGGGTTTTTTGAAAAAAAATTGGGCAATCAGCTTACCATCGCCGATCGGCTTGGTGCTTCGCATAGCCTCATTTTGGGCGATGACGAAATCCAAAAAGGCGAAGTCACCGTTCGCACAATGAAAACAGGCGCCCAAGAAAAAATTTCGCTGTCATCGCTCCCTAACCACCTCCAGCACCTCAGGCGTGCGTAAATCCCACTGGATTAGTCTCGCGATAGCACTCGTCATCGCGGGATTCTTTTCGTTACTCGAACAACGCCGGGCTCACTTTTTTCAAAATCCCCAGGTGTCACCCGAGTCAGCCACCCGAGAGGCGACCGCCATCCAACGGGCCGAGTGGGTAACCTACGATCTACGCGCAAAAGCCGAGACGCGACACCCTCATCCCGACATTATTATCATCAAGATTGACGATGAATCGCTTAAGGAGCTGCATCAATGGCCTTGGCCGCGTAGTATTCATGCCAAACTCATTCGCAAATTAGCCAAGCATCCCCCGAAAGCACTTGCGTTCGATGTTTTCTTTGTCGACCCCTTCACCTCCGATCCCAAAGGCGATCGTGAGCTGGTTGAAGCGACGAAGCAAAACCCGTGGGTCATCCACTCCGTCTACGGGGAAGCCTCGGGCTTCGAATTAAATAACGTGACCTGGCCGTGTCCTGCGTTGCGCAACGCCTCAGCGCATGTGGGGTATGTGAACGCCTTCATCGACGAAGACGGTGTTTTGCGCGGCGCCATGCCGCAAATGCGCCTTGAAGATCAAAAAGGGGCGCTCCTCTCTGTCGTGGAAGCAAGCTTGTATCTCGGCCGTCCCATCGATGATCTCGTGGCTCAAATCCCTCGCGACTCCCATGGCCAATTTCTGGTCCATTGGATAGGGCCTCACGCCGAGTTCACTGAGCTCAAGTACGCGGACGTGCTCAACGCCCCAGACGAGGAAATTGCGGAGGTATTCGCAGGCAAGGCAGTGCTCGTTGGTGCTTTCGCCACAGGGACTTACGATCACTATCCTACCCCGGTGTCTAAAAACTCCCCCGGCGTTCTCTTTCACGCCAACGTGATTGACAATTT
>JAYWEN010000092.1:0-6923 GCA_043779245.1 Elusimicrobiota bacterium
GGACCATGCCGCCGCCCAGGAGCTTGTCGATTTCAGGAATACCGCTACTGATTTGCTTAATAGATCCTGTTGCCGCTTTGCGTCCGTTGCCTCGCTCGATCGCTGCATTGAGTCGAGGGTAGACGCAGAGCCCTCCGGTGGCAATTTCGAAATCGTGATACCCTTCCTGGCGTGCGACGCCGCGCATTTTCATGACTAAAAGTCTGCGGGCCGTCGCACCATAATCAGTGGGTATGTTTTCCAACGACAATACGCCGTGGACAATAGTCTGCAAAGGCTGGTCGTCCGTCGCGTTGACATGCCCATCCAGAAGCAATACGGTACATTCGCGATTCCGAAAAAATGTTTTTAACGCTAGTATCTGCCTGCGAAACCGGAGAGGATCCTGGGCGAGGAGTTTCATTTCTGACACCGAATCAAAAACCACCCGGGTGGGTTTGACGCGGTCTACCTCCGCACAAACGCGCTGGGTCGTTTCAGCTAATTCGACATCAGCGGGATGATAAAATGTATACGCCGCATCCGGTTCAGAGGTGTCTGGAATTTTTTCCAATTCATGGAAAGAAATACCATCCAAATTCCATCCATGAGACTTGGCGGCCTGGAGAAGTTCCTCTTTTGTTTCCGACAAGGTCACGTATAGCGACGGCTGGCCGAGTCGTACACCTTCCATTAAAAACTGCAGAGCTAAAGTCGTTTTGCCGCTGCCGGGTGGCCCTTGAATAAGATATAGCCGATTGGCCGGAAAGCCTCCGCCTAATATCTCATCCAATCCGCGTATGCCCGTACCAACGCGCTCCCCGGATTCAATGACAACTTTTGTCTGTCTATCCAAAGTCGTCTCACTTGATGCTGTACCATTCTTTTTCATTTAGGCATCGTAATAGTAATACCCGATGATGCCTATCAGGGAGAGACGCTATTTTTGGCCCCATTCAGACTACTGGATGATGACTAATCCAAACCCCTATCCTCCGGAAGTCTGAGGTTGGATAGCTCTAGGTCACTATGGTGACCTAAAAAATGTCACCACAATCAGGTTCCTACGGCTGGCCATATAAACCTGATTGTAAGCGTGACTCAAACCCTGTAAAGGCGAGGGGGACGTTCCTGCTTTTCTGCCATTCTTGGGGAGTGTTATGGGTTTTTGTGAAGAAAAGCAGAATGGCAGGAACGTCCCCTCGTTTTCATCGACTTCAACGACTCAGTTCGATGGCGTGGTTGGTTTCCTGGGCTGCAGAGCAAAGTTTTTTTATGGCCGTTATGACTTCCTTCAATGTTCCGTAAAGTTCTGGCTCAGAGCTGCACCTCGCGATCACCCGGTTGAGGTCCTGTTTTTGGCGAAAGGTGGGAGAGTTCAAGTCTATGGTCGACTCTTCATCGATCCAGCGCTCCAGTAATTCAATTTCCTGCTTCCACTTTGCGGCAAGCTCAGGGTTCACCTCTCGATGGTCGCCAATATGGCGTAGGTCGCGGGTCATTGGAAATACCTGTGGCTGATATGGGAAAGCGCGGTCTAAAGCGTCACCTAAACGTACAAATCCTTCAGGCCAATATCCGAATAATTCCTTGTTCTTGTGAGTGCATGTCTCTCCATCGCACATGCATCGAACTTTAGCCCAGCTTCCCATCGAGATCCTTCTTTCCCGTGCTTTCGCAGCGAGTAATCTATTTTTTCAATTCATTGACAACGATTTTGATCGGTGTCGTTCCAACGTTTTCGCCGATTTGGTTTCTAAAACAAGAACCCGGTCATCTTCGAACAGCTCCCAATACTACCTATTCCTAATATCTTGCTTCCGGATGTTTTTGTGTAATCCAGCCCTGCTCGGTGTCAGAGGATATGCCCATTTCTCGGGTGGAGGTGCAAGCCAGTTCTAGAACCGCCACCGCCGATGTTTCTGTTGAAACGCGAACCCCAGGAGGAAAAATAAACGGTCTTTGGAAGGGTGAATTTTACCAAAACCTGGGGGATGAGAAGACCCTCCATGTCCATAATATAATGGTTCCACAAGCCTGCAACGACGATCTTTTCACGGAGGTCAACGTCAAAAACGCGGATTCAGGAGGAGTTCACTTTTCAGTTTTAAATGACACCAATCCCATGAAAATCTGGGTCTTCTGTCGTTCTAAAAATGGGCTTTGTGTACACTTTCATGTAACACTCGCTTGATAGACTAAATGCGAACTCATTATGCGTCTTTTTCGATTCATTTTGTCCCTGTTTTTGGCTTTTGGCTTGGCCGTCCCGCAAGGGGTTTTCGCGGAGTTTCCCGGCGCTGAACGGATGCCTGTCTGGAGAATTCCGCCGGCCTTCATTCAAAGCCAAGCGCTGATCCAGCAAGCGGAATGGACCGAGCAGCCGCTCATGACACCCAAAATTTCGGCGCGTCTCCGGCGAGAAGCAGTTCCGCATCGAAAGCCTCATCAGAATCCCACCACCCCCGTTGTCCTCCAGGCTCTCAAGCTTCTTCAGAAGAACGCTTCCGGGAATGAAAAAAGCGCGGATATCTATTTACTGGCGCTGACAGCCGGAGACGCAGATTTTCTAAACCGGTTGGAGAATCGTGCATCCCCCGAGCATTTGGATGCTCATCTTTACAATTTGGGCGTCGCAGCGGCAAGATCCTCGGCTCATGGCCGTAAATTGGCTCGATTGGCGGCATCAAAATTTGTGGCCGCCCAGGCAGACTCGGTTCGCGAATATGCGCTATGGACGCTTGCGTCGGCGGCAGAGGCCGGTCTCGCGGAGGGAGAGCGGCCGGATTTATCCCCCTTTCAAGAAAAGCTCCTTGATCGGGCTGTAACAGTGCGCATTCAAGCCGTCAGCGCCTTGCTCTGTCTCTACACGGCACAGGCGAAGCAGAATATCCGTATCGATGAGGAAGCGATCCGCAAGCTTGAATCCGCCTATGTGCTTTATGGGAACACCTCTTTCAAAGATTACGGTGAACTGTATCGGATGCTCTGGAATCATGGGCAGTTCATTCCATTCGATTTCCTTGTCGAGCATTTGCAGAATGGAGTCAATCAATTGATTGCCGCGGAAGCGGTGGGACCTCTTTACGTCAAACAAATCGAGCGTGGAATGGATCCCGATCTCCGGGCGCTTGAACGCTTAGCTCAAAAACATTCGGGCGATGAATCACCGGCGACCAAAAGCCTGATCGCCATCCACCAAGCACGTTTCAAGGCCGGCAAACTTTCGATTTCGGAGTTGGAAGAAAAATTGTCTTCATTGCCCAAGTATTACACTAGCGGCACCGATGAGCGGTATGAGATATTAGCGGTGAACTACCAACAGGCACTCGCCGCCAAAACGCTCTTGCCCGCGGATCTCGAAATGAAGTTGAAAAAAGCGGACGCGCCGGAGTTTATCGTCCTAGCCGCGGAACACGCTCTGGGACATTGGTACCTCGGGGAAATGCGCCAAGGAAAAGTGGTTTCCATTCAGGTATTGACCGACATGATCGGAAAATACGTGAATGACCATAAACCGCTTCATGAAGTGGTTATTCCATTAGTGACTGAGCAGCTTTTGCGGGGAGAACGTACCGTCGAGTCTCTGGAAGAACATATGAACGCGTTTATGAATGGCGCTAATAGTTGGTCTCCCATTGCGCGGGCGGCTATTGAGGCTTATTGGGCGCGAGAAATCGCCCGTGCAGGCCCCGGCAGCGCGGCGATCGTGGCCGCATGGGAGACCCGGACCGACAGACAGCTGCTGCCGCTAGTGAGCGTCTTGGCGGAAAGGGCCCGCCATTTTTTTGAGGGCGGCGTTCCAGCAGGACTCCCTCTCCTGGAAAAAATCGCGGCCCGAGAATCGCGCAATTGGAAGACCCGTGATGAAATCGGTAAAGACTTGACTTCAGTCTACGCGGCATGGGAGGATTCCGGCAAGATCGATGCATCGGCTCTTTCCGTTCGGGCATGGAATAATAATAATACCACCTACGTTTTTGAGCATCGAAGATCGAAGCCGAAGGCCCCTGCACCGGCCGCAGAGAAAGACGAACTCGCCTCTTGGCTGCGACAGCACCCTGCCGATGCCGAGGAAGCTATGCGCCGATTGGCGTCATGGTCCGCGTTGAATTTGCCCGACATGCCGGAATCCCTGCTGGCGGGCTTTGCGGCCTCCGAGGATCCTGAGATGTTCATTCGAGACCTCCGCGAAAAAGCCGCGTCAATCAATGAAAACGGATTTGGTTATGAAAACCAGGATGAGCGGCTTTGGTCTTTCATGGGAGTGCGCTTGGCTGGCTTCGATGTGACGCTTTCTGAATTTAATGAACGCATTAATGCATTGGCAGCTTACGATCAGCTGCATCCCGGAAGTTTTGCACGCTTATTTACGAAGACGCGAGGCATGAAGTCTATTCAGTTAACGACGGTCGGTTCTGTGGAAGGGCGTAAAGAATTGGATACGACGCTTCTCGAACAGCATGTCGAGACCTTATTTGGAATCCAAACCCGCATGGACGCTCTTGATTGGCTGCCTGACGCCGTCCAGGATCAAAACCCGCAAAGCAAAGTACTGAACGTCCGTAATCTGTATTTCCAGATGGAACGCCAACGCGCCTCGGACGCCGGTACGCTAAGACTCGACGAGCGCTTCCGCGTTGAATTCCCGGATCCGGGCGTCATGCGCGAACGTCTGCGCGCGGACAGGCCCTTATTTTACCGCACCCTTTTCATCCAATTGGCGACGCGTCTTTCCGCGCCGGCCACGCGAGACGCCTATCTTCGCATCATGCGTGACTTGATCGTCTGCGACGCTCTGTCCGATGCCGCGCTCGCCCGTCAAATACTCTCCGACGATTTGGAAGACCGGCTCGCGGCGCTGTCTAACCTCTACAACACCTACAAAATGCATCTGCCCGCCTCAGTCGCCCTGCGACTGGAGGCGCTTCGCGGACTTCCCCAAGAGTTGGAGGCCTTGAGCGCGCCGATCGACCCGGTGCTGCGCGAGGCGGGTCATCGTGTCACGAGTGGAGCGCTTCAGCTGATTCCTGCCGGCTTTTTGGCGGTTTTCCGGGGGCGTGCCGGCATCGCCGATTGCTCGTTTTTTACAGACACGCGCCTCGGATACGCTTTCACGCGTGCGATGCATGAAGATACGTTCTATTACTTGGTCCGCAGCGGATCGCACCTCAAAGGGTATGTGGGATTGATGAATGGGCGGCTGGAGGATGGGCGGCCCGTCTTGACCGTGGACACGATCAATTCTCCCTCTATTGATGGCGTCGAGCGCATGACCCAGCTGGTGAACGAACTGCAAATGCGGGCCCTGGCTCAGGGGCAGGAGGGCGTCGCCTTTCCGCATGACATCTATGCCGGCGGCTATTTCAATTTCGACAATGTGCACACACTGACGGCATTGCCCGTTTATCGCCGGACGAAAAAAATTCGCGTCCTCCCCGTCCACCAAGAATCCTGGAAGACGATGGAGGCAGCTTTCGGGCCTGATAGCGCTAATTCGATGACGAATGGCGACTTCCGGCTTTTGCAGCAATCCGCGACCGCATCGATCTGGACGGCGGCGGACGCTTTGGCCTGGTGGGGCAACGCTTGGGGCGAAATCGCGCATTGGAGCCTCGCGCGACTTTTGAGACTTTCCGCAAAGATTGTTTGGAAACCGGCTGGCGCGATCACACCCTACACCGAAGTGACCTCATTGCCTGTGCGAGGCGGACGCGCACTGGCATTATCTTTTTCGCACCCCCTCCTGAATGCCGTCGTTGCCGTCCTTCCGTTTCTTTTAACGAATCGGGAGCTTGGCTCGCTTTGGCACATGGGATTGCTCATCAATGCCGTAATGAACGCATGGACGTTCCTGCTGAATTTAGCGCGATCTTACTCCATCAACTGGCGGGCGATCGCTTTGACCGCCTGTCTCCCGATTTTATACCCGTTAGAAGTGATCCGATTAAGTCTTCAGCGCAGTCCTATTAACGAAAGAATGGGCTTGGCCTATGCCATCACCCAATTCTCCCAAGAATTACGAAAATTCTTTTCCCAAGTCACTTGGGCGCACATCAAACAAACGGATTCCGATTGGAATCGCGCGCTCTATGCCATGGGCGGCGATCGCTGGGGAGTGAAACCGCAGGGAAATCGCTTGAGGGGTCTTGGAAAAGCGGCATAGTCCGACTAGGTGGAAGGAGTGTCAGGCTTCGGTTTTCGGATTCGTCCTTCATTCCGTCTCGTCGAGTAAAAGGGGTCTGACACGAGGATCGACAAATTGCATCAAGCAAAGAAGCATAATCGCTAGTGTGGAACAAAAATGCTCGGAGTCAGCAGTGTTCAATGGCCTACAAAATAAGAATTGAATTGATTTTTAGATAAATACCACTTAATTACATACGGCTGGCCATAGGAACCTGATTGTACGCGTGACTCAAACCCTCTCCCAGGCCGCTGACCGGCTGTCTCTCCTCCTTCCTGTTTTAAAATCTGCCAATTGAAAAAACATTGTTTATGTTATATTGGTTGTAGGATACCTATATGAAGGCGCGACTACTCTTTTGGCACAAAGCCCGACTCCAAAACCGTTATGTGCTTGAAGATTTCAAAAAATTGGTGTTGGAGTACCTGGAGGTTAAAATATGAAAAGGCTCGTGATTTCTCTCAAGATGCCGGACGAAGCGTTAAGCGACTTCAAAGAGGTTTACCATAAAGTAAAAACGCGGACGGCGAAGGCGCCCCATTACGAAATCTCCTTTGACAACCGCAAAGACTTCGACCTTTTTGCCCGGAATATCCACATTCTATCGAAGGTCTTGGCCTTCAAACCTAAGTCTGTTTACGAGCTAGCCAAGCTCTGTGGAATCGACACGTCCAACCTGAACAAGATCATTCTTTTCTTTGAGCGAGTCGGCGCGATCCGGATCAAGGAACAAACCATTGGAGGCCGATCAGTCAGA
>JAYWEN010000093.1:0-1662 GCA_043779245.1 Elusimicrobiota bacterium
GTAATGAGGGAGCGCGCCTGATTACGAAAGATATTTCGGAACGCCATTTTCAGGTACATGGCTGGTCCTTCACGATCGCGCCATCTGAAAGTTCAATCACGCGGTCTGCCTGTCGGATAATTTGCTCGTCATGTGTCGCGACAAGGATGGTGATGCCAAACATGCGGTTAAATTCTTTAAGGAGAGCAATGATCTCCAAGCCAGTGGCATGATCCAGATTGGCCGTCGGTTCGTCCGCCAGGATGATCGAGGGAGAGCTAGCCAAAGCGCGAGCGATGGCCACGCGCTGACGTTGACCGCCCGAGAGCTGCGCCGGGCGATGATCCGCGAATCGTTCCAATCCCACTTGATTCAGTAACGATCGCACGCGCTCCTGTCTTTCCTTAATAGGACGCTTTAAAAGAGCTAGCGGGTAATCGACATTTTCTCTGGCGGTCAAAATGGACAGAAGATTAAAGGTTTGGAATATAAATCCAAGCTTTTGGAGTCGCAAGCGTGCCAATTGGTTTTGATTGAGATGAGATACATCCAACCCGTCGATCTCCACGGTCCCAGAATCTGCCCGTTCAATACACCCGAGGAGGCTCAGAAGGGTTGATTTTCCACTGCCCGAGGCGCCAGCGATAGCCACAAAGCTTTTAGGGGGAATTGTCAGCGTGATGTTAGTAAGCGCGTTCACCGTGCTTTGTCCCACGCGAAATGACTTTGATGTTTGTCGCAGCTGAATCATGCCTAAATCTCAACCTTTTACGTCGAAAGTCTGCCTTACAGTTTAATGTTACAAGTCGATGAGTTCAATAGGAAAATACCGATTTTTAGACTATGTTCGACGGAGCCAAAGTTAAGCTTTGTTAATTTGCGTTGATGGGGCTTGGGCTTGCGCCTATCCTTTATGAACAAAGGTCGAAGCGCAGAGGATTAGTTAACTGAGAGTTAACCTCTTCGCCATCAGAGCGTAACATACGAGGGTTAAAAATGATTATAGATATGCTGAATTCCCGAGCGGAAAAAACCGAGATTGACCTTGTAGAAGCCGCCCAGCCCGAAGTGATCATTCGCCCTGTGGCCAACGCCGCCGAGCTCAAGATGGTTCACCGGTTAACGCACGATTGCTATGTCGCAAAAGGATACTGCAAGCCTCAGCCGAACGGCCTGTTGTCTCATTATCCCGAGTTTGATGCCTCTCCGCAGACGACCGTGTTTATCGCTATTCGGGCCGGCTCCGTTGTTGGATCCATTTCAATGACGCTTGACGGGCCACTCGGACTGACGGTCGATAAAGATTTCAATCAGGAATGCAACGCGATGCGGCAATCGGGACGGAAAATCGGATGTGCGTGGCGACTGGTGATGCAGCATTCGATGAATCCCTCGCGGCAGATTCTAATGAACCTGATAAAGGCGATTGCGACGCTCGGCCTGCGCTATGGATCGGACACCTGGCTTTTTACCGTTAAGCCTCGCCATGAGACGATTTACCACCGCATGCGGCGGATGTATACGGTGGCGCGAAAAGAAACGACCCTCGGCCTCACGAACGCTCCCGCTGTTTTTCTGCGATGCGACGTTGAAAACCTTCCTCCAACCTGGAAAACCATCGGTTCCGGACCGATCATGTCTCACATCTAGTGAAAGGCCCAACCCTTCAAAGTATTCGTCGTA
>JAYWEN010000094.1:0-6802 GCA_043779245.1 Elusimicrobiota bacterium
GGGTGGTGTCAAAAACATAAGGAATGGATCCAAAAACATGTCGATGCCGCCACGGTTGAAGATCGTCAATATCGACGCTTCAAACAAGGCTTCTTTCCTAAACTGCACGCTTTGCGACAGATTATGAATGATCCCAGCTATTTTGGACGTCCCGATATTGAATCTCCTAAGCATCGTGAGATGGCACGGATCGTTAATAAAGAGCTTGAAGGAAATCAAGATCACAAAGTGATTATCTTCTGTAAGTATGTGGCCGAAGTGGAACACTATCTAAAACGTTTTGCGAAATACGGCGCCATTGGTTACTACGGAGAACTGCTGAAGAATAAAGACGGATTCAAGATTAATTCGGATCGTCAATTGGAATATTACGAAGTGGATGACTACGAGAATTTCACATTGCATCATGGGCGCCCGGTCCCGGCTACGAAGCAGACTGGAAAACCAATCTTGGCGCTAGATTACCAGCGGATCTTGTTTCAGAACGATCCCGGTTCGAGGGTCTTGGTGGCGACCTATGATTCAGGGAGCGTCGGGGTGACTTTGACGGGAGCCCATGCGGTCATTGATGATGATTTAGCCCCTACCTATCGGGATCAGTATCAGTCTGATGACCGGGCCCATCGCATCGACAATGACCGCAAGAAGTATGACGTTCGGTATTATCGCCTCCAGGCGTTGTATCCCAAAGCATTTTTGGCCAGCCTGGCTCCGGAAATAGTTGCGCGATATTTCAGTATGGGAACTTACGACCAGGTGCAGTCGGAAAATATTCGTTTCCAGGGGCGTATATTTCATCGAATTATGGATGGAATCGGAGATGAAAGGGAGCTTGTCAATATTCGCGAGGGTGTGCTGGGAAAGAAAATGCCCTTCTTGTTTGAAGGAGCAGGAACGGAAGAGGCTGGCATCGAAGTGTCCAATATTCCAGAAGAAGCGGATCGCGTCGAACATCCCGCGACGGTTCAGTCGACCATTGGATTTGGAATGGCGATGTTGGTTTTCTCTTTAGTCTCTCACCCAATAGCGGCTTTTCAAGGATGGATCGTACCCCTTGGATTTGATGCGTTCCTTCTGTTTGCTGGAATCCTAGGCAGTATGTATGGGTTCTATCATAATCGTATTTATTTCTCTCGCAGATTAGCCCTACCCAAAAACCTGGCCCTAGCCGCGTAGTATCTCCAGCCATTCGATGGAGTGAATAAAATCCCGCCAAACGCCTCTAAGAGGCATGGCACTATCTACCAGCCAAGTACTCGGTCAATGGGGCGAAGATGAAGCCGCGCATTACCTGTCCTCCCGGGGTTTGCAAATCATCGATCGGCAATTCCGTCAGAAATGGGGGGAGCTCGATCTCATTTGTCGCGATGGAGAGACGTGGGTTTTCGTTGAAGTAAAAACACGTTCTGAACTTTACCAACCGGCCGCGATAGACGCCATCACGCCTCGCAAGCGTCGACGCGTTCTTCTTGCCGCCATGAGTTATATGAAATGGAAACGCCTGCAAGGTTCGCCTATGCGCTTTGACGTTATCCTCATCGAAAAGGGTCAGATTGAATGGATCCCGGACGCCTTTGAAATTCCCGCTTGGTATACCTGCTAGGAGAAAAAAATGATCGCTAAAATTGAAAGCGCCTGCTTGATTGGAATGGATGCCGCCAAGGTCGAGGTGGAGGTTAATCTTTCGAAAGGCATGCCATCCTTTTCGATTGTAGGGCTCCCGGATGCCTCGGTTCGGGAAGCCAAGGACCGAGTCGTGGCCGCTATCCGCAACACGGGCTTCGAATTTCCCTCGAGGCGTGTCACCGTGAACTTGGCGCCCGCAGATCTTCGCAAAGAAGGAGGATCCTTTGACTTGGCGATTGCCGTCGGTATTTTAATGGCGAGCGAAGCGATCCATCCAAAGCGCTGGCCTCGGTGTATGTGGTTGGGCGAATTGGCTTTGGACGGATCGATACGCCGTGTTCGCGGCGCATTACCTTTGGCGAGAAGTTTGTCCGCCGAACCCAACAGTGCCATCGTACTTCCCTTTGGAAATCTCGAAGAAGTCACCTACGTCCCGAATTTAAGAATCTTTCCTTTCTTGAATCTTCGGAGCGTTGTCCAATGGCTGCAGGGGGAAGGCGAACCCAAGGCCGTCTCAGTGCGAACCGCTTGGACTCCAGCGCTCGCAACGAGTCTGGTCGATTTCTCGGAGATTAAAGGTCAATCCGTGGCCAAGCGCGCTTTGGAAATTGCTGCGGCGGGCCGACATAACATTCTTCTCATCGGATCACCGGGAACAGGAAAGTCGATGTTGGCACAAGCCCTTCCGAGTATTTTGCCTGCTTGGAACTTGAAGGAAGCATTGGACGCCACCCAAGTTCATTCTGTCGCTGGCGTTTTACACGGGGTCGGGCTGCTCCCTCAACGCCCCTATCGAAGTCCGCACCATTCGGTTTCGACTGTGGGGCTTTTGGGTGGAGGGGACGTTCCTTCGCCAGGAGAAATTTCGCTCGCGCATCGTGGAGTGCTTTTTCTCGACGAGCTGCCTGAATTTAAGCGCGATACACTTGAAGCCTTGAGGCAGCCGCTCGAGCAAGGAGCGATTCATATCCATCGCGCCCGGGGTCGCGCCACCTACCCGTCGGATTTCATGTTGATTGCGGCGATGAATCCTTGTCCCTGTGGATACCGCGGTCACCCTAAAAAGGAATGCCAATGTCCGCAGCCTCGGATCCAAAAATATATCGGAAAGATTTCCGGTCCGCTCCTTGATCGCATCGATCTTCAAGTGGAGCTGCCGGCGCTTAAGATCGAAGAATTATTTGATTCTCCTAAACAAGCGGAGACTTCGGCTACGGTTCAATCACGCGTTCAAGGTGCACGACATATTCAAGCCAAGCGCTACGGGTCCGAGAAAGACAACGCACGACTCACGCCGCGAGAAATGAAACGCTACTGTGCCGTTTCCCCTGACGGCGAAGCGATCCTAAAAGCCGCAGTGGACCGGTTAGGACTCTCCGCGCGAGCGTTTGATCGTATTCGCAAAGTGGCGCGCACGATTGCTGACCTTGAAGGATGTGACGCGATCGAAGCCCGGCACATTGGGGAGGCCATTCATTACCGTTGTCTCGATCGTCCGACGGCGTTTCATTAATAAGAGTTGACAAAAATGGATCGATCGATTATGAATAGTGAACCCAACGCCTGGATCTTTCTCAATCATGTGCGCGAGTTGGGTCCGATGCGCTTTCATGAAATGCTGCAGCATGTGGGATCGGCGACTCAAATGCTGACGATGCAGGCCAAAGACTTTGTCGCTCTAGGCGCTGCAGAAGGAATGGCCCAGTACTGGGTCGAGCAGATTCATGACGCGCGAATCCAAAAAGCGTTTGACGTAGAAATGGAAAAAATTGAAAAAGGCGAATTCCGCGCGATATGTGAACTAGACCCACAGTATCCCCCTTCGCTTAAGGAACTTGCTGACAGGCCGCCTGTACTATATGTGAAGGGAATATGGCCAAGTCCTTTGGGGTTTTCATTGGGGATTGTCGGGACGCGCCAACTGACGCCCTACGGACAATGTGTGGCGGAACGATTCACGATCGATTTGGTTCATAAGGGTGTTCAGACTGTGAGCGGACTTGCATCTGGGATCGACACGATTGTGCATCAGATGACGCTTCGAGAGCAGGGATACACGGTCGCTGTTCTCGGACACGGATTTAAATATCAGTTTCCCCGGCAAAATAGTGCTTTGTTTGGGATCATTGCTGAAAAAGGAACATTGATTACAGAATTTCCATTCGAAGCTATTCCGGATGCGCGGCATTTTCCACGCAGAAACCGTATTATCTCGGGTCTTTCTCGAGGCGTGTTGGTGGTTGAGGCCGGTGAGAAGTCGGGTGCTCGAATCACTGCTCGGTATGCTGCCGAGCAAGGAAGGGATGTGTTTGTGACCCCAGGGAGCATCTACAGCCCCCAAAGCCGAGGGTGCCATACTCTCATTAAGGAAGGCGCCACCTTGGTAGAGTCGGCCGAGGATATCCTCGCGGCTTATGGGTATAAGAATCAAGAGCCGACGCGAACTCTGGATGTGACGTCGGAATCGCAATCCCCTTTATCATCTGTGGAAAAAAAGCTTTTAGAATTGGTATCCTGCATTCCGGTTTCGGCCGACGAGCTGGCGGAAATGAGTGGAATGCCAATTTCTCGCATGGCAGATGTTCTGTTGTCACTCGAGCTCAAGGGGAAAATTAAAGGAATGCCTGGTCAGCGATATGTCACCTACAACTAAAAAGACGCCGAAGAAAGTCGCTTTGAAGTCCACGGCTAAAGTGGCAGCTGCTACAAAGGCAGTGGCCGTACCCGTCGAGAAAGCGTCTGCGCCCAAAAAGCGCAAAGGTCGATCTCTCGTCATTGTCGAATCACCGACAAAGCAGAAAACGATCGCCAAATTTCTTGGGCCCGGCTATACGATTCTAGCGACCTACGGCCATATTCGTGATCTGCCGTCCCGGTCCCTGGGTGTCGACGAAGAGAAGAATTTTGAGCCGCAGTACGTGATTTTGCCCAAGGCCAAGAAGAACATTCCCGGTTTAAAAGAAGCGGTCAAAAATGCCGAGCATGTTTATCTGGCGACTGACTTCGACCGCGAAGGGGAAGCGATCGCTTGGCATGTTGCGGAAGTCCTCAAGGTGCCCTCGGTGCGGATGTCGCGTATCACCTTCCACGAAATTACGCCGACAGCGATTAAGGAATCCTTGGATCACGCGCGTGACATCGACATGACCCTCGTGCATGCTCAGCAGGCGCGTCGTGTGTTGGATCGTCTGGTCGGTTACAAACTTTCTCCGTTGTTATGGGCTAAAGTTCGAAAGGGTCTCTCCGCCGGCCGTGTCCAATCCGTCGCACTCCGGCTGTTAGTCGAACGGGAACGCGAAATTGCCGCGTTCAAATCGCAAGGGTATTGGACTGTCGAAGCCGAACTGCAGAAAGGCAAGGACAATTCGTTTAAAGCAAGCCTCGTTGAAATCGACGGAAAAAAGATTGATCAGACGGTAGTCACGAAGCTCTTCGCCGATGATTATCGCGTGAGCACGACCTCCTTAACGGAAGAGAAGGCCGTGGAAACGTTGGTCGAGAAGTTGAAGCGCGCCGTTTACCGTGTCGCAAAAGTGGTTCAAAAGGAAGTGCGCCGAACTCCTGCGCCTCCGTTCATGACTGCGACTCTCCAACAAGATTCTTCTCGCCGGCTTGGATTTTCGGCTGTGAAGACCATGGTGATTGCTCAGCAGCTTTACGAAGGTGTGGAGTTGGGCGATGCCGGTTCGGCTGGTTTGATCACCTATATGCGAACTGATTCGCTGAACGTCGCCGCGAGCGCCAAAGAAGAGGCGAGGAATTATATTACGGAACGCTATGGGGCTAAGTTCCTACCCGAACAACCGCGCGTTTATAAAACCAAATCGAAAGGCGCTCAAGAAGCGCACGAAGCTATTCGTCCGACAGCGGCCAATCGCACGCCGGAATCGATCAAGGCGTTTTTATCAAACGATCAATTCAAACTCTACAACCTCATTTGGTGCCGCTTTTTGGCGAGTCAAATGGCCGATGCCATCTTTGACACCGTCGGCGTCGATATCGACGCCACAGTTGCTGGGGAACCAGTTCGCTATCTCTTCCACGCGAGCGGCCGTACCGTTAAAGCCCCAGGCTTTTTGAAAGTTTACGAGGAGCCCGACGAGAAAGAGTCGGCCCCTGTTAAAGACAGCCAAAAGCTCCCGACGCTAAAAGAAAAAGACGATTTAGCGTTGCTTAACCTAGCCTCCGACGCGCACGCCACGGAACCACCCCCGCGCTATAACGAAGCCTCGCTCATCAAAATGCTTGAGCGCCACGGAATCGGCCGACCGTCAACCTACGCCCCGATTCTGCAAACCATTATTGGTCGCGGGTATGTCCGCGATGAAAGCCGGCGGCTTTATCCCAGTGAACTCGGTACCATTGTCACGGACCTCCTGATAGGTCATTTTCACGAAATCGTGGATCTCGACTTCACGGCGAAAGTGGAAGAACATTTGGATGAGATTGCACGTGGCGAAACGCCTTGGGCCGATGTGATCAAAGAGTTTTACACCCCGTTCATGGCGGACTTGGAAAAAGCAAAGACCAATATCACAACCAAGCCGTATGAGCCGCGCGAATCGGGTGAGATGTGTTCCAAATGCGGGCAACCGATGCTCATTCGCGAAAGTCGATTTGGCCGATACATGAGTTGTAAGGCGTATCCCGCCTGCAAAAATAAAATCTCTCTCGACGCCGCTGGGAAGAAGATCGTGCCTGAAGTCGTACCCGGTAAAGAATGCGGGACGTGCGGCAAACCGCTCGTAAAGCGCTTTGGCCGTCGCGGTCCTTTTTTAGCGTGTTCCGCCTATCCCGAATGCAAAACCACTTATTCCGTCGATAAAGAAGGCAACTTGTTTATGCGTCCGCCTCCGCAGATGACGGATCATAAATGCGAGAAATGCCAGAAGCCCATGCTTTTGCGTGTAGGCAAACGTGGGCCGTTTTTGGCCTGCTCAGGCTTCCCTCGCTGCCGCAATCTGAAGAAAGTTCCTCAAGCAGCTTAATCGGCGATAAGCCTATAATAGCGTCGTGGTGGATCAGCTCATCCAGCGATTCATGCTTTATCTGCGCGCGGAACGCAACGCGTCCAGTCACACACTTCGCGCCTATCAACACGACCTCGCGGACTACAACGCCTTCCTAAAGTCAAAGTATCCCCAGCTCTCCATGTCGCGAAACCATCGGCTCGTGA
>JAYWEN010000095.1:0-3022 GCA_043779245.1 Elusimicrobiota bacterium
CGGTCCAATGCACGCGTTTACATGTTCCTGAAGCAAGCCCGACTCAATATTCACGGGCAGGTGGAGGGTGTGAAGTACAACACCGAGTGGGTCGGTGGCGCGGAAGACGTCAATGGTTCGAACAATGGCCTCACGCTCTTAGATTACGCGTTCGACGTCCCGATTTACAAAACCGAAGCCACGTGGCTTAAGGTGGGTCAATTCAAGGTACCTTACGGCCGTGAAAGTTTGAATGACGAAGGTCAGTTTCAATTTGTCGAACATTCGATTAACTTCATCGGATTCAACCTAGGCCGTGATTATGGCGTAGCTGTTCACACTTATAAAGGGAAATTCGCTGCGACCGGTGGCGTTTTTACAGGGGGGTCGCGGGATGTCCCTCTTCGCTTCCTTCCAGAACGCTTGGGTGTCCCGATGCTCGTCGCGCGCATCGGCTACAACGACGGCCTGGATAAGGACATCTACACCGTCAGCCAAAATGATCTCCATCCACAGCGCACGACGAAAGCCGCTTACCTTAACGCAATGTATTTTGAAGATACAGAGATCGGCCATTCGACCGTTCTAGGCGCACGTACCTCCGAAAAGTCGTGGCTCATGAACAGCAACTGGAATCCCTTCATTGCTAAGGGTGCTCCGGTGCCCGGCAGCCCCGCGACTAAAAGCCATTTGAGCAAGGGCGACTTCTGGCAGGCGGGGTTCGATCTGGCCGCACGCGGGCCCCTCGCCGGAGGCATGGCTTGGAGCGCAGAAACCCAGTTCGACCATGCTCGATACTCGAATGGTTACGGAGATATTGAGCTAACCGGGGGCCGAATTCAAGGCGGCATTCTCAAAGATAAGTGGGAAGTTGCGCTGCGGTACTCTGCTGTTCTTCCGGATCAGCATTTTAATAACGGGGGAATTCCACTCACGGGTAGCAAGCCCATCCACGAATTGGTCCCCGCTATTACGTATTACTTAAGAGGGCATGACATGAAAATTGTGGCCGACTTGCCGCTGCTCATCAATGTCCCGGTCTTTGTGGAAAATAACGTCGGGACCTATATGTCCACCGAGCAGCCCGATCAAGCGTCTGTCGTCAATCCTCCAGCGAAGGGCTATGCGGAACGGCAAAATGTCACCGAAGCACGGCTGATGTTTCAATTGGCATTCTAGGAAAAAGGACCTTGAAAACACGGCGGACGCTGGGACTGTTAAAGAGACTCCAGATGATCGGGATTTTCTGCGCCGCCGTGATTTTGATCGGGAGGAAAGCTTATTCGGACGACGTCACCATGTCGCTTGAAGATGCAGGACATGGAACCTATAGACTCGAAGGGCATATGAAAGTTCCTGGTCCGCCCTATGATGCGTGGCGAGTTTTAACGGACTATGAGCATATCGCGAAATTCGTCTCGTCTCTGCGTAAGAGTTCCGTGAAAGAAAGTACACCGGACCGGCTTCTTCTGGAACAGGAGGCGCTGGGAAAGGAATTTGTATTCTCCAAACGCATCCGTGTTCTGCTTCAAATTACCGAACTTCCATACAAACGAATTCTGTTCGAGGACGTGTCTCATGTGGACTTTCAGTTTTATGAAGGGTCCTGGGACATTCAAAGCGGAGCCGAGGGTCTTGATGTGGTGTACCGTCTCAGCTGCAAACGCTCGTTTATGGTTCCCGATGCGCTGGCCAAAGACGCGCTTAAAAAGAGTGCCATAAGTTTGCTCTCCGAAGTCAGAACAGAAATAATGCGACGGAAAGAGAGAACTGAATAATGACATTGTTAAATCGAGTTCGGTGCTTGTCTGTCTCTTTAATAGTGCTGACTCCCCTGCACTGCGGCGCTCAAGCAGCCGCGTTGGCTCCAAGCACCGCGACGGTCGCGCTCGTTCTTCAGCCGGGCAGCACGCTATGGCTCGTCGGAGATTCCACGCTGCATCCATTTACGTGTCACACAACCGAGTTGACGATAGATCCGGCGCTTGATCGCGCTAAAGTAGCATCCGGCAGCCATAGCGCCGCCATTGTGGCCGCCATGCTCCAGCTCAATGCTTTAGCAAAACTAGATGTAATGATTCCCGTCAAGAGTTTGAAATCGAAAGAAGCCTCTCTCGATAAGAATATGTACAAAGCGCTCAATGCGGATTCCTACCCTACGATCTTCTTTCATCTCTCCAGTTACCGCGTCCATGCCAGTACGATAAACTCACATGGCTCACGGGTGACAGCGTTGGGGACGCTTACGATCGCAGGTCGGGAGCGCCCGATCGAGTTAATTGCTGAGACGGCCCTCGCTGATAAATCGCTCAGGGTCCAAGGTGAATATGCGCTCCTCATGACCGAGTACGGCATCAAGCCGCCCACCCTGATGATGGGGACAATTAAAGTTCGTGACCCTGTTGCGATTCATTTCGATGTTCGTCTCGGAGCCTCCGCAGCCACGCCGTGAGACACCGCATTCGGTGCTTTCAGATTTCCTCGATACGCAGGGCTACCCCGCTGGGGCCATGCATCTCAAGCGTTTGCTTCTGGACTCCCCTATCCATTCGTTGGATAATATGGTTCAAAGCTTCACGGACTTGATGAGCACGGGTCGCTCGGAAAAATCCGCCGTCATTTCAGAGCTGCTCCAAAACTTTCCGCATCGAAAGTTTGTTTTAGTCGGGAGTAGCGCCGATAAAGATCCGGAGATCTTCGGCATGGGAAGCGTCTTTTTATGATCGCGGAACGAGACAATATCACGGCGCTTGTTTTCGATGTCAGCATCGCTCTGACGACAGATGCCCCTTTCGATGATGTGCTTCATCGGTGTACCTCTGCTCTCGTTGAGCATCTCGGCGTCGCGTTTGCGCGTATTTGGATCCACGACCCGAGTCAGCATCTTCTCATTCTCCGTGCGAGCTCAGGGCTCTACATCCATTTAAACGGCCCGCATGGGCGCATCCCCGTGGGGAAATACAAGATCGGACTCATCGCCGAAGAGCGTACGCCCCATCTCACTAATGACGTCATCAACGATCCACGCGTGAGTAATCCCGAA
>JAYWEN010000096.1:0-5311 GCA_043779245.1 Elusimicrobiota bacterium
ATTGGAAAGGACTCTTCCCAGGATGGAATGTGACAACAATCACCGCGGCCCTACTTCTGGCTCAATCGACGACCTTACTCGGAAAGGGTTGGTACTATTGGCCTTCTTCTGTCGAGGAACAGTCATCGCGTTTGTACGACACGACAATATTTTCTTCATCATCCCTCATTGCCCGATATGTTGCGGCGCACACGAGCCCGAACGATACCGTCTTTATTTTTGGCCACGAACCGGAAGTCTTGTTTCATGCCAAACGCGCGAGCGCTTCTCGTTATATTTTCCTTTACCCATTGATGGTGCCATCCCCGAGTGCGCTTCCCCGTCAAAAGGAATTAATCGCTGAACTTCATGCTCATCCTCCAGCCATGGTGATCACGTACTTCCAGGGATTGGGTCAAGAGATCAAAGGGGGACCCACCTACGTTTTTGGTGCTTTAAAGGAATTCCTACTGATGCGGCAATATCATGTAGTGGCGCTGGCTGTTTCGAATTCTTCAGGCGGATACGAGTTGATTGAAGGCAAAAAAGCGGAAACGGCTTGGAAGAAAGATCCCTCATGGCCTGATGATTGGTCCGCACCTTACAAGGTGGTGCTGTGGGCCCGATGAACGCTATACGACGCCATTCTGCATTCGTCATTGTCTTCGTGGGCGCTTTTCTTCTCGTCCCGCGAATTGGGGAACAGCATTTGTGGCAGGACGAAGCCCAAACGGCCTTATTAGCAAGAACGGTGGTCGAGACAGGGATGCCTCGCGCATTTTCTCACGGTCAATCGCTTTCTCAGGAAGATGGCACCGAAGCTGGCGCTGATGGATTGTGGCATTGGCATCCCTGGCTCTCCTTTTATGTTGTGGCTGCTTCATTTGTTGTATTTGGACAAACCACTGCCGCGGCGCGAATTCCCTTTGTGCTCTTTGGGATCGCCACAATCGTTTGGCTGTTTCAGTTCGTTCGAAAGCATTGGAAATCTGAGGAGCTCGCGTGGCTTTCCGCTCTCCTCTTGAGTACGAATGTCGCGTTCATTTTGCTCGCTCGCCAATGTCGATTCTATTCGATGGGGGTGTTTTTTGTCGCCTGGGCTTTAGATGCGTACCTCGACTGTTTGGACGACCGGAAGCCTGCGCGCTGGGCTTTACTCATTTCGCTCGTTTCATTACTTCACACGTTCCACTTTTTCTATGCCGTTCTGGCCGTGACGTTGACGCTCCACGCGCTTCTATATTATCGACGGTCGCGTGCAGCCTTCGGGGTCGTCTTCGCATCTGCCGTCATCAACCTACCGAGGATGATATGGTTTCATGGATTCTCTTTTTACTCACGGAACAGTCCATCCTCACTTCGAACATTTCAGCTTCACTACATGTACCTGCGCGCCACCGGCTTTGTGCAGAGTCTTCTGGAACATGGATTGACTTATCCGCTTGCGCTTATGGGGTTCATCTTATTGTGGCGGCGGTTCCGGAAACCCATGGCGCAGAAGAACAATCCCGATCGGGAACAAATTGCGGTTTTATTGGCCTTGCTTACGGCAATCCAGCTTCTTTTCGCGATAGTGCTCGCTCCGGCTTCATTCATTCGATATCTTGCGCCATTGTGGATACCTTCAGCCATAGCGGGCGCGTGGGTCGTCCGACAAGTCCTGAATTGGAACAAAGCATTCGGCCTGGCTCTATTACTCGTGGCTCTCTTGTCACGTCCACTGGCTTCCTATTGTTCTGAATTGCTATTCGGAGCACGTGGAACGGTCGATACTCTGGTCGAGTTTTTTCAAACGGAGGGAAAAGCTCACGAACTCGTACTCACCAACTATGAAGATATGCCCCTCAAATTTTACACCTCCCTTCAAGTCATGGGAGGTCTGACGGGGCAGAACCTTACGGCCGCACAAAATGCCGATTGGATCGTACTTTTACAACATGCGTACACGTCCTCCAAGCGTGCTGCGATCGTGCCCCAATTCGTCGAAAGTCACGTAGACAGGACCCACTACACGCAGATCCTATTCAAAGCCTCAGACTCCATGCTGCAAAGCCGCGAAGATCCCGAAGGGCACAGCTTCCGCACACCACAAGAACCTCCCTATCTGCGAATCTTTCGACGGATCCACTGAGATCCTTTCATGATAAAATTGAATTAAAGCAACTAGAATGAGATACCCACAAAAATGAGACCCGCTCGACCTATTATCTCCTTGCGAAATTATTTGGATCGTTTGCTTCCGTTATTCATATTGCAGATTGGTTTTCTCGGCCTCGCCCTATTCTACGTGTGGATTATTCCTCTCAATGCTGCACCGGACGAAGGCATTCGTTATAAATACAATGTTAAATTTCTTATTTCCCAACATCGATTACCCGTCGCAGGCGTCGACGATATTCAGCTGTACAGGATCCCCTACGTTTCACCTAAGCAAAGTGGTGGGCTGGGGACAACCCTTACGAGCAATGCGCAATATCCCCAACATCCATACATCATCGCCGCGACGATCGCATGGGCAGCGAATCGAGTACTGGGAGTCGCATACTACACGGGCGCAAGACTCTCATCAACGTTATTCGGTCTGCTATATCTCACGTTTCTCTATCTAACGACTTGGAAAATTAGCCGGCGTCGATCAGCGGCCTTCGCCATCACCTTCTCTTTTTCCTTCATCCCCCAGGTCATTTTTATTTCTGCCTATATCAATGTGGATATGTTTTCGCTCGCGCTCTCATCTTTTTTAACCTTTGCTTATGTCAATTGGGTCGAAAACCCCACAATGTCGCGCGAATGGCTCCTCGCCTTCGCCATAGCGGCAATGACAATTGCCAAATACAATTACATCCTTTACGGTCCGATTATTTTAATCTCACTTTATTGGGCTTATAAATGGAGGAGCGCACCGATCATAAACCTCCTATTCAAAACATTCTTTTTGATACTCATCGTTGCTGGTCCGACGTACCTCCGTAATTATTATTATTACCGAGACCCTTTTGGCACGTCATTTCTTCTGTCGACGATGGAAAAATACAACAAACCGACACCTCGGATCTATTCGAATCCGTTTTCTCTTTCGTCATGGATGTACTTATGGCGGGATGGATGGTTTGGACTCGTGTTCGATTCATTTTTTCTGCGTTTCGGCTATATGAATGTAGGCCTTGAGGCAGAAATATACGCCTTACTTCGTCAAGCCGTCGCCGTCTGGGCGTTGATCCTTTGCACTTTCGCTTGCATCAAAGAATCGACACGAGAACGGTACATGCTCGCGGCAGTATTACTTTTCTTGGGGTTAAACATTTTTCTGTCCGGTTGGAATAGTATTGTAATCGACTATCAAGCTCAAGGCCGGTACATTTTTACCACGATTATGCCAATCGCGTGTATTCTTGCGCTTATGTGCCGTCGATCTACGTCTTACATTAAATTCTCATTTGGCTTAGCTTGCATAGTCGCGCTCTTGATAATTCCCAGCCTACAACTACTTACCAAAACATACGCCCGCAGCATAGGTTTACCAGGCCGCTATTACAAAATGTAATTAGCACAATCACACGCTACTTTCCCGATACTAAGAATGCTTATTTAGGATTTGGATTTCACTTGAAATCATTTGCTTTAGCCGATTGGGGTCTCCTGACAAAGAAGGCTCGGCCTCCAGAGAACATCGGGCTCTTTCCAAGTAGTAACGTGCTGACGATACATTTCCACTTTCTCGATTCAGCGATGCAAGATTTAATAGGGCAAACGCAAATGTTGGTTTGAGATGAATCGCCTTGAGTAAATATTTTTCGGCTACCATTTTGTCTCTAGTCAATAACCAAAGAGCCATTCCTAAACGATTAAGAGCGCCTCCAAATGAGGGACAAATGTTGAGGGCTTTGCGTATTTTCTGCATCCCTTCTTCCCATTGTCCATTTGAGAAATCCTGATCGGCCGAACGGCACCATTCATAGGCTTCTACATATCCCGGGTTCGATTCGACGCGATAGAGCCACGTTTTTTCTGCGTCATTGGCGTAGTCGAGGCGATAGGCGGCTCGATCGAGATTCAACCAACGTAAGGGCGCCAACCACAAGCGGAGCATGTTTTGGAAACTTTGCCCTTCCAAGATCGTGATGCGCGAAGGGGTCACCAGAATATGTGTGACGTGATTTTTGAGAAGCTGATAATAAAATTCTTCCAGATCCGACGCTGGAATTTCGGAAATGGCGCTCCGATCAGTATAGAGATTCGCCGTGCTGGCTTTCACCGTCAACAAGAATGCATGGGAAACTGTATGTTGGCTGATCCACGCATAGGTTTGCGTGGGGATTCGATAGTTTGTGTTAGGCCACATCACTTTATCATCGGCAGAGGTTAGCGGATTGACGTACAAGCACAGTACACTGACGACCAAAACACCTCCTAAAGCGTTTGCAGACGGACTTCGATCGATAAGGGAGGTGAATCCGGCAATGCCCCCCGCCAAAATGAACGGGATCAGTACAAAGAAATAGCGGGTATTGGTGGCAAGGAAAACGGAATGCATTCCAAAATACAAGACCACAAACAGACCCACCGAAGTTCGCAGGATACGAATACTTCCGCCCACTTTTGAGTTCATCATGCCTACTACGAACAAACTGCCAAGAAATACAGTCAGCCAAACAGAAACAAGGATTCTGAGCGCGAAAGAAGAGTAGGGGAATTTTGCTTGGAATAAGGTTTCTGCGGTCAGAACCTCTAAACTTTTGAAGCCGTTATTCAGAAGGGGCCAGTAATGGCCGGCCAAGTACAGACGTATCTGGGAGGCCTGACTGATGTAACCGCTCACTGTGTGCTCGGACATATAGTTTCGAGTTAAAAATGTACCGAGCGCGAGAGCGGGCACAATCATGAACCCTAGTCCGGTGCTGAGCTTATGACGGATTGCCAATGAAAGCCCTATCGCGATAGCCTCAAGAATTCCCTCGGGGCGTGTGAGGGCGGCACAAGCCAGCACGATGCACAATCCGACAGCCGTCAGTCGATTTTCGTTCTCAACCCAGCGGCGGAATAGAAAAAAAACCAGCGCTATGGACGTAAGAAACAGAGGTTCAGACATGACGCTGCAGGAATATTTCATCACTGTTGGATTGCATGTGAAAAGCAAGAGCACTAGCATGCGCTGATTGAACGTCAGCCACCCTTCGAACAGACCGAATAATAAGAGGCATGAAATTATTGTGAGGAGGATGGAGGAGATCTTAAGGAATGACCAATGAGGTTGACAGAGACGCACCCAAGGCGACAAGAAGATCGGATATCCCGGGAGCCGATCGATATCGGGCGGATGACCTGGCAGCTC